>NZ_JAOQJR010000015.1:56545-58515 GCF_025566905.1 [Clostridium] ammoniilyticum | reverse complement strand
CGAATCCAAGTATTGAAAAAGCAGTGAATGATTTCAATAGTGATTGGTATGATGTTTATGGAGAAGGTAAAGGTATTTGTGATTTATAAGAGAAAACTGTAGTTCGTGAGGACTACAGTTTTTGGACTATCTGTCTAATGAAATAACAAAAATGAGATGTTAAAATAACCCTAGAAAGGGGTTGTTAAAATGAGTTGTCATCGTATTGGTCTAGGAATGAATTCAGTTGTTGAAAAATCAATTGAAATGTTTGAAAATGAAGAAATAGGCTTAAATGCTTGTAAGAAAATTATTGTTGCCTGTAGAAATGGTATTTATTGGTGTGATGGGAATGAAGATGAAGCTATTGCCTGTATTATTGATTGTTATTGTGGTAATTGTTTAAGAAAGCTTCATCAAGAGTATCGAATTTGTGTTGATAGAAATCGGTATGATGTTGTGACTCATTATTTATGTGAGGATTGTTATCAACATCTTGTTTATGAAGAAAGTATATTAAAAAAGCACGTATATGTTGAAAAAACGGCATAATAAAAAAGTCAGATTTTCTGACTTTTTATTTTGAAATAATTTCCACACCATCTTCTGTAACAAGGAAAGTATGTTCCCATTGAGCAGAAAGTTTTCCATCATCTGTATAAACTGTCCAATCATCATTATAATTTAAGTGAACATGTCTTGTTCCTTGATTAAGCATTGGTTCAATTGTAAAAACCATTCCTGGAACAATCAAAACAGTATCTTCTTTTGTTTTAAAATGGAAGACATAAGGGTCTTCATGCATGGTCATTCCAATACCATGACCACAGAATTCTTCAACGACACTATAGCCGTTAATATGTGCATATCTTTGAATTGCTTTACCGATATCTCCAATATGACTTTTCCATGGCTTGATAGCTTTCATCCCTTCATACATCGCTTCTTTTGTGATTTTAACAAGTTTTTTAGCTTCATCTGAAACATTTCCCATCATAAACATACGTGAAGCATCGGCATAGTAACCATTTAATTCACTTGTAGCGTCAACGTTAATAATATCTCCATCTTTTAAAATAACATCAGAAGAAGGAATTCCATGACAAACGACATCATTAATAGATGTACAAATACTTTTAGGATAGCCTTCATAATTTAAATCAGCAGAATGTGCATTGTGTTCCTTTAAATATTCTCTTGTAAGTACATCGATATCTTCAGTCGACATACCAATTTTTATATTCTTTTCGATATGATCTAATAACCCATTATTTACAACAGCTGCTTTTTTGATTCCTTCAATTTGTTGTTGATTTTTAATCATTGATCTAGGAGGTGTCATCACTCCTCTTTTTTTGTAATAATTAATTTTTTTGTCAAATTCGCGGTGACAAACTTCATAGTCTAAGCCACTTCCGCACCAACATTTATTCATTTGTTCTACCTCTTTTCGTATCTATTTTAAACATCTCATTTTATAATGTAAAGAAAGATGATAATATGATTTTAATGGAGATGATAAAATGGAAATTTTAGATATATGCGATGAATTAGGAAATCCAACAGGAAAGACAGTAGAAAGAGAAATTGCACATCAACAAGGAATCTTACATCGTACAGCTCATGTTTGGATCTTAAGAAAAAAAGAAAATAAAATACAAATATTATTACAAAAAAGAAGTGAACAAAAAGATTCGTTTCCTGGCTGTTATGATATTTCAAGTGCAGGACATATTCCTGCAGGGGATAACTATGGTCAATCGGCGGTAAGAGAGTTGAAAGAGGAATTAGGAATTGTTGTAAGGGAAAGTGAATTGATTGATTGTGGAAATCGTAGATTTCATTTTGAAGAAATTTTTCATGGTCGTTTATTTAAAGATAATCAAGTAAGTAAAATATTTGTTTTATGGAAAGATTTAGAAGAAAAAGATTTTGTTTTTGTTGATCATGAAGTAAGTGAAGTTAAATGGTTGGATTTTGAAAAATGTTAT
>NZ_JAOQJR010000015.1:0-56243 GCF_025566905.1 [Clostridium] ammoniilyticum | reverse complement strand
CTTTAAAAAATAAATTAGAAAGTGAATACCATGCTGTTGTAGATGTTTATCATGGAATGATTGATTTAGATCAGATAAAACATGTACCCGATATTTTATTTTTAGATGTGATATTTGAAAATGGGACAGGTGTGGATTATGCGAAAAAGTTTAAAGAAAAGTTTGATTCACAAATTGTTTTTGTTTCAAGTAAAAGTAGTTTGATTTTTAAAACCCAAGGATTAAAGGCGTTATGCTTTATTAGAAAGAATCATCTTGATAATGACTTTAAAGTTTTTAAACAACTTTACGATGAAGAATGTAAAAATGAAATGAAATTGATTTTTGAACTGAATAAGGGAATGAATAAAAATCAAATGGCATATATAACATTAATGAGTGATGATATTATCTATGCAGAATGTTATGCTCATGAATTGATTATCCATACATATGAACATGAATATGCTGTTAAAATGACTTTGAAGAAATTTATGGAACAAGTAAAACAAGCACATTGTTTTATTCAAATACATAGAAGTTATGCAATTAATATGAAATATATTTATCGTATAGATAAAAATCATATTAATATGGTTAATGAAGAAAGTAAAAATGAATTAGAAATTGGTAGAAAATATAAAAAAGAAGTTAATGAGGCCTTTAGAAACTACTTGGTGGATAAATTTTAGATATCATGAAAAATCATGATATCTTTTTTTTGACATATAATACAACGGTGATGTTATGAAAAGAATTTTTCTTATAATGATTGCTTTTGGCGTGTGTTTCTTTGAGGTTCCTGTAGATGCTTATGAAAAATCTTTAAAAAATGTAAAAGTGGTGATTGATGCAGGACATGGGGGTTGTAGATAACGCAAGTGATGAAAACAACGAAAATACAAGGAGAAAGGCAACTGTTGTACCTATTAAAATAGAATATGTGTGAGAGGACAAGCCTTTCAGTAATGTAGACGTTCAGAAATGAGCGTCTATTTTTATACCCAAAATGAAAGGAACATTAGATTTTATGAAAAAGATGTTAAAACGATTGTGTACGGGCTTCTTAGCTCTTGCAACTGTCGTTACTGCTTTACCGACTACACCCGTCCATGCAGAAAGTAAGCAATACTGGACGGAAAGTGCAGAGCGTGTCGGTATCATTGAAAAAGTAATGAATGACGGTTCTATCGGTTCGACATTCAATGAGGGCTATATGAAAGTCGAGGGCGAAACTGCCTATTGTATCGACATTAACACAAACTTTAAGAACGGTTACAAGACCAGAGCTGACGCAAGCTCACGCATGAGTGCTGACCAGATTTCAGATGTGGCGTTATCCTTAGAGTATGTCAAACAGTATGGCGAAGCTCACAAGGAACTGAACTACAAACAAGTCTATCTGTTGGAACAATGTGTAGTCTGGCAGAGATTGAGCGTATATCTTGGCTGGCAATGCGACAACGTGCGAGCTTCTTATGATGAAATTCCAAAGGCAACGCAGGACGAAGTTTTCTCTGGTGCAAGAGCCTTTGTCAAAGAGAATAAAGGACGCTATGAATGTGGCGGTTATATCTACTCTGGCGAGGGGCAGGAATTGGGACAATTCTGGGCGAAACTCAATGTTGGAAATGCGAAACTTCAAAAGACTTCCAGTAATACCAGCATTACAGACGGTAACGGGAATTACTCTATCGCTGGTGCGACATACGGTGTCTTTGCTGATAAGGACTGCACGAAACAGCTTGCCACCCTTACGACTGATGAAAACGGAAATACAGATGTCGTAGAGGTAAAGGCTGACACAGTCTATATCAAGGAATTATCCGCACCAGCAGGATATAAGGTTGATACAAATATATATTCCTTAAAGGTTGAAGCTGGAAGGACAGCGACCTTGAACGTATCAGATACACCAAAGGTAACAGACACTTTGATTGAACTCTTCAAGATTGATATGGAAACACAGAAAGACAATCCGCAGGGGAACGCTTCTTTAGCAGGTGCGGAATTTACATGGAAATATTATGCAGGCTTCTATAACAAAGACAATCTTCCTGCCGAAACTACTCGTACATGGGTTACAAAGACAATCGCTGAAACAGACAGCGACGGGACAACCCACTACATCACAAAATTAGCGGACGCATACAAGGTATCTGGCGACAGCTTCTATATGCAGGACGGTAAAGCGGTTCTTCCACTTGGGACACTAACCGTTGAAGAAACAAGAGCTCCAAACGGCTACTTGTTAGACGGTGCATATATGCAGGCTGGCGATAAGTCCGAACAGATTAAGGGCTTATATGTAACACAGATTACCGAGGACGGCGACCTTGCCGTACTATCTGGAAGTAACCAGTTTTCCGTATCAGACAAGGTTATCCGTGGCGGTGTCAAAATTCAGAAACGAGATTTAGAAACGGGCGATACAAAGCCACAAGGAAGTGCTACCTTGAAAGATACTGCCTTTGACATCATTTCCTTAAATGATAATTCTGTTTTAGTTGAGGGCAAGCTATATAAGAAAAATGAAGTCGTAAAAACTATTCGTACAGATATTGAGGGTGTCGCTTCTACTTCTGCTGACCTCTTACCTTATGGAAAATTCCGTATCGTTGAAAGTGAAGCTCCCGACGGTTACTTAACTGACGGTGCAAAAACGATTGATTTTACAATCACAGAAAATGGAAAAATCGTGGACTTAACCGACGAAGCTCATTCTATCTACAATCAGATTAAGCGTGGAGATATTGAGGGTGTAAAAATCGGTGCAGGCACACATAAGCGTCTTGCTGATGTTCCTTTTAGGATCACAAGCAAGACAACGGGCGAAAATCATGTTGTGGTAACTGATGATAACGGGCAGTTTTCCACTTCTGCTGACTGGGCTTCTCATAAGCACAATACAAACGCAGGCAAGACCAGTGAGGACGGTGTGTGGTTTGGGACTTCTGAACCAGACGACAGCAAGGGGGCATTACCTTATGATACCTATATCATTGAAGAATTACGCTCTGATAGTAACAAAGGCTTTGAACTTATCCCACCTTTTGAAATCGTGGTATCAAGAAATAACCTTGTGATTGATTTAGGAACGCTAACTGATGAATACGAAAAAGAAATCTCTATTCATACCACAGCGACCAGCAAAGACGGCGAAAAGACTATCCTTGCAGGAAAAGAGGTTACAATCGTTGATACGGTCAAATTAGACGGACTTACAAAAGGCACAAAGTATCAGTTGAAAGGCTGGCAGATGTTAAAGGAAGAAAACGCCGAGCTTATCATTGACGGGAAACGTGTAGAAAACGATTATACCTTTGTCGCTGATGATGAAGAAATGAAAGTGGAAATTTCCTATACATTCAATGCGTCTGCTTTAGGTGGCAAAAACCTTGTTACCTTTGAAGAATTATATGATTTCAGCAATTCAGACGAACCCGTAAAAGTTGCAGAACACAAAGACATTGAGGACGACGGGCAAACAGTACTTATCACAGAGCGTATCATCAAGATACATACTACCGCTACCGATAAGGACGGCAATAAAGAGCTTAAAGCAGGAAAAGACGTTACAATCATTGATACCGTAACCTTAGAGGGCTTAGAAGTCGGTACACAGTACAAACTTGTGGGCTGGCAGATGTTGAAAGAAGAAAATGCAGAACTTCTTATCAATGGAAAACGTGTGGAAAGTGATTACACTTTTATTGCTGACAGCGAAACTATGAAAGTGGAAGTTGCTTTTACGTTTGACGCTACTTCTCTTGACGGCAAACAGCTTGTAACTTTTGAGGAATTATACGATTTAAGCAATCCAGACGAGCCGAAGAAAGTTACCGAGCATAAGGATATTGAGGATAAGGGACAGACGATTACTTTTAAGGAAAAGCCAGAAGAACCAGAGAAACCCGAAACACCACCGACACCGGAAAAGCCTAACAGACCTAGCGACAGTCCCAAAACGGGCGACAGTACAAATGTAATGGCATTTATCGTGATGTTGCTTGCGTCTGCTGGTGGACTGGCTGGAACATATCTTTACAAACGCCGTAAAATGAAGAAATCATAAGGCGGTAACGGTATGAGGAAAGAAAAATCACGCTCTCCGCCGAAGCTGTCAAACGGCAGGTTTTTGCTTATTCTGGCTTGTCTGCCTACAACCTGCAAGAACACGGATAGTCAAGGGTGCGTAAGCATTGATTTTACCCTTTACTATCTGGGGGATTGCTGGTACTTCCCAAACCGCCAGAATAAGAAATCACAATTAAAAAACTTATCAAATATAGAAAGAAACGAGGTAAAACAATATGGAAATGAAATATGTCGTGCCAGATATGACACAGTCTTTTGGAACTCTTGAATTTGCAGGCGAAAGCGAGCCAGTCTTTGAAAGAGATAAAAATAACCGCAGGGTCTTAGCCAGACGAAGCTATAACCTTTATTCTGACATACAGAAAGGCGAAAATGTTGTGGTGGAAATTCCTGTGCAGGCTGGCGAAAAGCATTTCAAGTATGAACAGAAAGTAAAACTTGTCAATCCGAAGTTATACGGCAGAGGTTACGCAATCGGGGATATGGGACATACCGATTATGTATTAGTTGCTGATGATATTGTAGCAGTTGAAGAAAAGTAAAGGAGTGAAGAATTTATGAGATTATCAAACGGGTTTGTTATTGACAAAGAGAAAACATTTGGAGAATTAAAGTTTACAGCGGTACGTGATGTGTTCTTGCAGAATGAGGACGGGACACCGAGTACCCAGCTTAAAAAGCGTATCTATGATTTGAAGTGCAGTCTGCACGGTGGAATTATCCCCGTGTCTGTACCGCCAGAAGTACCGTTAAGGGAATTTCCTTACAATGCAGTTGTGGAGCTTGTCAATCCAGTAGCCGATACGGTATCAAGAAAAACCTATACGGGTGCAGATGTGGACTGGTATGTAAAGGCAGAGGATATTGTGTTGAAGAATAAAGGCAACCAGAACGCAGGTAGCCCACAGAACCCTACACCGCAGGGACAGCCGAAGAAATAAAAGTGATGTATTTGTCTTAATTTTGATTGACACGAACAATGCGGAGTGATATATTTATCTCATAAAGATACAAAAACATCTCATTTGAAAGGAGAGATAAATATGTCAAAGAAACAAATTAAAAAAATTATTTTTATGGGGGTAGGGTGTGCTTTATTGCTTATTGTTGGTACAATCTACTCCCTATTATACAATGATGGACGCTGGGTCAAAAATATGGATATGTCGGAATATGTATTTTCTTACAAGGATATTCCTATGTTAGTAATTGGAGCTTTAATAGCACTATATGCTACCTATATAGTAATTATCTGCTTTAAAAATGTCTTTTCAAAAAACAGCAGGGAAAAACGATATTCAAGAACAATTTCTCCTTACTGGGGATTTTGTGGAATGTTTGGTTTTCTGGGGTTTGGCGGATTTTGGACATACTATAAATTTGGAGAAATATTTCCTTTTGCTTTTTTCATATTTTTTGGTTTTTTCAGTTTTTTCTTTGAAGGTAAACTTTCTCATATCTTAGAAGATGAGCTTTTTCAAGAAAATAAACGTAAGGCACAATTAGAAGCCTACAAGATAGGTTTTAAACTATTATTTGTAGTTATCTGGCTTATGGCAATAGGTATGTTTTCCCGTAATGTTGAGTGGTGTGCAATATTTATGCTGATTTCTGTTTCACTTATCTATGCTCTTGTTCTTTTTCTTAGCAACTATTTATTATATCGTTATGAAAAAAGGGAATAAATTATGGAAGCAAAGTTTGTATGTAATTTAAAAAAATATCGTGTAGCACAAGAATTAACACAAGAACAACTCGCTGACATTGTAGGTGTTCGTCGTGAAACTATTATGAGATTAGAAAAAGCACAATATAATCCGTCACTTAAATTGGCAATAGATATTTCAAGAGCTGTAAAAGCTCCGATAGAAGATATATTTATTTTTGAATAAAGACAGTTTAAAGCAGTTAGTCTTAGGATTGACTGCTTTTTTCGTACCCAGAAAGGAGTGATTGATTTATGCGTAAGATATGGAACAAAGGACACCGTATCAGAGCCAGCGACAAGCACCTTGTCTACCACTTTTCCATAGGAACGCTTCTGTTTATATTCGTGACGGTTCTCCTGTTACTGAATATGAAACAGCTCATGTGTACCGATTGGGAGCATTTCAGCTTGTTAGAGAACGGCTTGACGCTTTCCCCTTACAACTTCATAACCATACTGATAGCGACTGGTGTTTGTGCATTGGTCGCTTTTCTGTATTACCGCTTCTGTTATGACAGTTTCAAGAAGCTCCTGCACCGTCAAAAGCTGGCACGAATGATACTGGAAAATAAGTGGTATGAAGCCGATACCGTACAAGACAGCGGTTTTTTTACTGACCTGCAAAGCAGATCAAGAGAAAAAATCGTCTGGTTTCCAAAGATTTATTATCAAATGGAAAAGGGACTGCTTCATATCCGCTGTGAAATTACGCTGGGAAAATATCAAGACCAGCTTTTACGGTTAGAGGATAAATTGGAAAGTGGCTTGTATTGTGAGCTGACCGACAAAACCCTGCATGACGGCTATATCGAATATACCCTGCTTTATGATATGATAGCGAACCGCATTACCATTGATGAAGTACGGGCAGAAAACGGTTGTCTTAGATTGATGAAAAATCTTGTCTGGGAATATGACACACTCCCTCACGCTCTGATTGCTGGTGGGACTGGTGGTGGTAAAACTTATTTTCTGCTGACACTCATTGAAGCTCTACTGCATACCAACGCTGTCCTTTACATCTTAGACCCGAAAAATGCGGACTTAGCAGACTTGGGGACAGTTATGGGAAATGTGCATCATACCAAAGAAGAAATGATAGATTGCGTCAATGCCTTTTATGAGGGCATGGTACAGCGAAGTGAGGAAATGAAGCAACACCCGAACTATAAGACGGGTGAAAACTACGCCTATCTGGGATTGCCACCCTGCTTTCTTATCTTTGATGAATATGTGGCATTTTTTGAAATGCTGGGGACAAAAGAAAGCGTGAGTTTACTTAGCCAGTTAAAGAAAATCGTTATGTTAGGGCGACAAGCAGGTTATTTCCTTATCGTCGCCTGCCAGCGTCCAGACGCAAAGTATTTCTCGGACGGTATTAGAGATAACTTCAATTTCCGTGTGGGACTTGGACGTATCAGCGAATTAGGTTACGGTATGCTGTTTGGTTCAGATGTGAAAAAGCAGTTTTTCCAGAAGCGTATCAAAGGGCGTGGCTATTGTGATGTGGGAACAAGCGTTATCAGCGAATTTTACACGCCTTTAGTCCCAAAAGGACATGATTTTTTACAGACTATCGGCTCTCTTGCACAAGCAAGGCAGGACGGGACGGCGACGTGCGAAGCGAAAGGCGACGGCACGGACTAGCCGTTGCTGGAGTGGCGTCAGCCACGCCAGCAGGTAAAACCCCTCGGTATCTAACAGAGGGGTACGTTTGCAAATAGACAATAGACAAAAAACATAGGAAACATAAGGCTTCTGGCATGGTTTCCTAGTAAAAATCGGCTGTGAAGTCGCCTTAAAAAACTTCACACTTTACAGATTGGGGGTATGGTTCTGAATGAAGAACAATGGATAAAAGAATTACGGGAGAAACGGATTGCTTACGGTATCTCACAAGGCAGGCTGGCGGTGGCTTCTGGTATCACAAGGGAATATCTCAACAAGATAGAAAGTGGAAAAATGAAGCCGTCAAAGGAGCTTTTGGAAACTCTACATAAAGAACTGGCAAGGTTCAATCCAGAAGCACCGCTTACCATGCTGTTTGATTATGTAAAAATTCGTTTTCCCACGCTGGATATACAGCATATCATCAAAGACATATTAAAACTGAATATCAATTATATGCTCCATGAAGATTACGGACATTACAGTTATACGGAGCATTATTCTTTAGGGGACATCTTTATCTATACGTCGGCTGACGAAGAAAAAGGTGTCCTTTTAGAGTTAAAGGGGCGTGGTTGCAGACAGTTTGAAAGTTACCTGCTGGCACAGCAAAGAAGCTGGTATGACTTCCTCATGGACGCACTCGTAGACGGGGGCGTGATGAAGCGTATCGACCTTGCTATCAACGACCATACGGGCATTTTGGATATTCCAGAGCTTGCAGAAAAATGCAGGAAACGGGAATATATTGGAAAGTCCAGAAGTTATAAGTTCTACCAGTCGGGCGAGCTTATCAAGCACAGAGAGGACGACAGAGAATATATGGGGCGTACCCTTTATCTTGGTTCGCTGAAATCTGATGTGTATTTCTGTATCTATGAAAAGGACTATGAGCAGTACGTCAAGTTGGGGACACCTCTGGAAGAAGCCGACATTATCAACCGTTTTGAGATACGGCTTCGCAATGAACGTGCCTATTATGCAGTACGAGATTTGCTGACTTATTATGACGCAGAGCAGACCGCCTTTTCTATCATCAACCAGTATCACTACTTACGGTGTTTGAGAATTTAGAAGCACTTTATATTTGCAGGAACGTGATTACGGTTTATCCCGACTGCAAAAGCATGATAGATGTTGCAAGGCAAAAGCTGATGAACGACCCGACGTTCAAACATTTATCCGAGGACTGTCAAGAATACTACTTCGACTTTGAAGCCTATGCTTCTCACTTGCAGGAACACGGGAAATTTTTAGTAACAGAACACGGTATTTTTGAACTGCCAGAGTAGGAAATGAGGTGGTGCTTATGATTGATGATATGGCGGTTTACATTGCTAATCTTGGCAAATACAATGAGGGCTATTTAGTCGGTGCATGGTTCACATTTCCTATTGACGAGGAAGATGTAAAAGAAAAAATCGGCTTGAATGAACAGTATGAGGAATACGCTATCCATGATACCGACAACTTTCCTATTGCGATTGGCGAGTATGTTTCCATTGAAGAACTCAACGAGATGTATGAAATGATAGAGGAACTTCCCGACTATATCGTAGAGTGTCTGGACGAATTTATCAGCCACTTTGGGACGCTGGAAGAAGTCGTGGAACACAAGGACGATATTTATTATTATCCCGACTGTGAAACCATGACAGACGTTGCCTACTACTACATAGACGAATTGCAGGCACTTGGGGATATTCCACCCAGCTTGCAGAACTACATTGACTATGAAGCCTACGGGCGAGATTTGGATATGGGCGGTTGCTTCATTGAAACAAGCCGAGGTATGTGTGAGATACCATATTAACGCTGGAAGATCAGCGACAAGCATTGTTGCTACTGACAGCGTATTTCTCTTTTAAGGGACAGTCTGAAACATGGCTGTCCTTTTCTATTTTGAAAGGAGCTGAAAGAACTTGAAAAAGATTAAATCTTATACGGGTATCTGGAACGTGGAAAAAGTCTTGTATGCAATCAATGACTTTAACTTGCCCTTTCCCGTTACCTTTACACAGATTACATGGTTTGTGATTACGGAATTTATCATCATTCTGTTTGGGGATATTCCCCCACTTTCCATGATTGAGGGAGCAGTTCTCAAATACTTCGGTATTCCCGTTGCTCTCACTTGGTTTATGTCGCAGAAAACCTTTGACGGAAAGAAGCCGTACAGCTTTTTGAAATCACAGATAACTTATGCCCTGCGACCTAAAATCACTTATGCAGGAAAAGCCGTAAAACTGCATAAGCAGACCTTGAATGAAACAATCACGGCAGTAAGGAGTGTGAACTATGTTCCCGATAAAATATATTGACAATAACCTTGTCTGGAACAAGGACAATGAGGTGTTCGCTTACTATGAGCTGATACCGTATAATTATTCTTTCCTATCCGCAGAGCAGAAATTTATCGTGCATGACAGCTTTCGACAGCTTATCGCACAGTCCCGTGAGGGAAAAATTCATGCCTTGCAGATAGCCACGGAAAGCTCAATTCGCAGTATGCAGGAACAGTCAAAGAAACTGGTAACTGGAAAATTAAAGGAAGTTGCTTACCAGAAAATAGACGAACAGACCGAAGCGTTAGTATCTATGATTGGGGACAATCAAGTGGACTACCGCTTTTTTCTTGGCTTTAAGCTCATGGTTACGGAAGAACAGCTCAATCTGAAGAACATCAAAAAATCGGCGTGGCTGACGTTCACGGAATTTCTCCATGAAGTGAACCACACGCTGATGAATGATTTTGTTTCCATGCCGAATGATGAAATCAACCGCTACATGAAAATGGAAAAGTTACTGGAAAATAAAATCTCACGTCGTTTCAAGGTGCGTCGCTTGGAAATCAATGATTTTGGGTATCTCATGGAACATCTTTACGGCAGGGACGGTATCGCCTATGAAGATTATGAGTACCAGCTACCAAAGAAAAAATTGAACAAAGAAACGCTGATAAAATACTACGACCTTATCCGTCCGACAAGGTGTGTGATTGAAGAAAGCCAGCGGTATTTACGCTTGGAACATGAGGACAAGGAAAGTTATGTGTCCTATTTTACCGTCAATGCGATTGTCGGCGAGCTTGATTTCCCGTCGTCTGAAATCTTCTATTTCCAGCAACAGCAATTCACATTCCCCGTTGATACTTCTATGAATGTAGAAATCGTGGAAAATCGAAAAGCATTAACAACCGTCCGCAACAAGAAAAAGGAATTAAAAGACCTTGACAATCACGCCTATCAAGCAGGAAGTGAAACCAGCTCAAATGTGGTGGACGCATTAGACAGCGTGGACGAGCTGGAAACAGACTTAGACCAGAGCAAAGAAAGTATGTATAAGTTAAGCTACGTCATACGGGTGTCTGCACCCGATCTTGACGAGCTGAAACGCCGTTGTGATGAAGTCAAGGACTTTTACGACGACCTCAATGTAAAGCTGGTGCGTCCTGCTGGGGATATGCTGGGGCTTCATTCTGAATTTTTACCTGCCAGCAAGCGATATATCAATGACTATGTGCAGTATGTAAAATCAGATTTTTTAGCTGGGCTTGGCTTTGGAGCGACCCAGCAGTTAGGAGAAACTACGGGTATCTATATGGGCTATTCCGTTGATACGGGAAGAAATGTGTACCTGCAACCGTCTTTAGCTTCGCAGGGCGTAAAAGGCACAGTTACCAACGCTCTTGCGTCTGCTTTTGTTGGTTCGCTTGGCGGAGGGAAGTCGTTCTGCAACAATCTTCTTGTGTACTACTCTGTTCTCTTTGGGGGACAAGCGGTTATCTTAGACCCTAAAAGTGAGCGTGGAAACTGGAAAGAAACGCTCCCAGAGATAGCCCATGAGATAAACATTGTCAATCTCACAAGCGAAAAAGAAAATGCAGGACTTCTTGACCCGTTTGTGATTATGAAGAACGTAAAAGACGCTGAAAGTCTGGCAATCGACATCTTAACATTCCTTACGGGTATTTCCTCTAGGGACGGCGAAAAATTCCCCGTACTTCGTAAAGCGGTTCGTTCCGTTACCCAGAGCGACAGTCGGGGCTTGCTCCATGTGATAGACGAGCTTCGCCGTGAAGATACGCCTATATCAAGAAATATCGCAGACCATATCGACAGCTTCACGGACTACGATTTTGCACACCTGCTGTTTTCAGACGGTACGGTAGAAAATGCTATCAGTCTGGATAACCAGCTCAATATCATTCAAGTAGCTGACCTTGTACTGCCAGATAAGGACACGACCTTTGAGGAATACACGACTATTGAATTATTGTCGGTGTCCATGCTGATTGTGATTAGTACCTTTGCCCTTGATTTTATCCATTCGGACAGAAGTATTTTTAAGATTGTAGACCTTGACGAAGCGTGGGCGTTCTTAAATGTGGCACAAGGCGAAACCTTATCAAATAAGCTGGTTCGTGCTGGACGAGCTATGCAGGCAGGCGTTTATTTCGTTACACAATCTTCTGGCGACGTGTCAAAGGAAAGTCTGAAAAACAATATCGGTTTGAAGTTTGCCTTTAGAAGTACCGACTTGGGCGAGATAAAACAGACCTTAGAATTTTTCGGTATCGACAAGGACGACGAGAACAACCAGAAACGGCTTCGTGATTTAGAGAACGGACAATGCTTATTGCAGGACTTATACGGGCGTGTCGGTGTGGTGCAGATACACCCAGTTTTTGAAGAATTGCTACACGCCTTTGATACCAGACCGCCCGTACAGAGAAATGAGGTGGAGTGATGAAAGAAAGGATAAAAGGTGCGTTCACAAAAAAGAAGATTTTTCACTTTCTCAAAATGGCTCTGTTCGTGGTGGCACTTTCCCTTATCCTGCTTTCACTTCTGGGGACGGTGGCTCATGCGACGGGGCTTGTGGACGATACCATAAACGCAGAAAATCTGTATTCCAAATATCCGCTTTCCAACTACCAGCTTGATTTTTATGTAGATAATAGCTGGTCGTGGTTGCCGTGGAACTGGCTGGACGGTATCGGAAAATCAGTACAGTACGGGCTTTACTGCATTACCAACTTTGTCTGGACGATAAGCCTTTATTTAAGCAATGCCACGGGTTATGTGGTGCAGGAAGCCTATAAACTTGATTTTATTAACGATATGGCAGACAGTATCGGAAAAAGCATACAGACCCTTGCAGGCGTTACCGAGAATGGCTTTGGGAGTACGGGGTTTTATGTAGGTTCTCTATTACTGATAATTTTAATCATTGGTATTTATGTTGCCTATACGGGACTGATAAAAAGAGAAACCAGCAAAGCGGTTCAAGCGGTTATCAATTTTCTTGTGGTGTTCGTACTGTCCGCTTCCTTTATTGCTTACGCTCCCGACTACATCAAGAAGATAAATGAATTTTCATCAGACATCAGTACCGCTTCACTTGACTTGGGAACAAAAATCATGCTCCCAAACTCTGACAGCGAGGGCAAGGACAGCGTGGACTTGATACGGGACAGCTTATTTTCTATTCAAGTGGAACAGCCGTGGCTCTTACTTCAATTCGGTAACAGCAACGTAGAAGAAATCGGAACAGACCGTGTGGACGCTCTCGTATCGGCAAACCCAGAGGACGAGGACGGGAAAACCAGAGAAGAAGTCGTAAAAACGGAAATTGAGGACAATGACAACAACAATCTGACGATACCGCAGGTCGTGAACCGTTTAGGTATGGTGTTCTTCCTATTCATTTTTAATATAGGTATCACAATCTTTGTATTTTTACTGACGGGGATAATGATGTTAAGCCAGATACTTTTTATTATCTTCGCTATGTTTTTACCTATCAGTTTTCTTCTTTCCATGATACCTAGTCAGGAAAATCTGGCAAAGCAGGCAATCGTGAGGGTGTTTAATACCATAATGACACGGGCAGGAATAACGCTCATTGTAACGGTGGCGTTCAGTATTTCCAGTATGTTTTATAACATCTCCAAAGAGTACCCGTTTTTTATGGTGGCGTTCTTACAGATAGTGTGTTTTGCAGGTATCTTTATCAAGCTGGGCGACTTAATGAGTATGTTCTCACTTAATGCTGGCGACAGTCAAAATATGGGACGCAGGATATTCCGCAGACCATATCTGTTTATGCGACATAGAGCTAGGCGTATGGAAAGACGGCTTGCTGGTGCGGTTACTGCTGGCGGTGTTGCTGGTGCGGTGGCAGGTAGCACGATTTCAAACAGAAAACCGACAAGGAACACAGCCACAAAAGACAGTCGGGGCAAAAGGCATTGTCCGTAATTATCGCAAAGAATTAAAGCGACGAAGAAATAAGGAAATTTCCTATTGTGAACTTCCAGAAATCGTCGTGGAAAAGCTGGCAGTCTGGGACGAATACGAAAGCGATTATACCGCCTTTGATGTATGTGGTATTGAGGTTCGTGTCCTTGATGATGATTTAGCAGAAGCGATTAAGTATCTGTCTGAAAAAGATAGAGAAATCTTGTTGATGTATTTCTTCTTAGGCATGAGCGATACAGAAATCGGCGACAGATTAAAGATTAACCGTTCAACGTCGTTCCGCAGTAGGAAGAACTCACTTGAAGAAATCAAGAAAAAGTTAAAGGAGAACATGAATGATGAATAACACACGCCCGTCATTTTACCTTATCTCGTCGGCTGTGGACGGCAACGTAAATTCGATTGAAAAGATACTGGCATTTTATGACCCGTACATATCAAAATGTTGTTTGCGTCCATTCTATGACAGATATGGTAATGTCTGCATAGTCGTAGACATGGAATTAAAGGGACGTATCAGAGAAGCACTTATCAAAATGATTTTGGACTTTGATATTTCTTTAGAAACCGAAGAATAACAAGCAGTAACCGCAGAGCATGATTTGTTCAATCCCCTCTTTCCTGCTCTGCCCCTGCTTTTACATGAAAGCAACACGCTTTCGCCACAGCTCTTTGACAACTGAATAAAGCAGACAGATACGTTTGTGAGATAGCGAGCCACGGGGACTGTACGCCACGACCTTTTCAAAAGAAAGCGAGCGACCCACGCAGTGATCCGAGAGCGACTGTTGGAAAAGTCGTTTTGCCACGACCTATCCTCACAGGATAATGATACGTCCGCATGGTGCGGTTCTGCCCACAAGAATGGGAATAGTTGAGATACTAATGGAGCTTTCCAAAGCCGTCTGTCTGCTTCTGTAACATTGTGAAAAATACGCATATTGGATAAGCCTATGTGCGTATGTTGAGAATAGATAGCTGACTAAGGGGGCTGATAACTTGGCTAAAAAAGAACCTGCACAATATATCGTAGAACGGGAATTTTTAGGTAAATTTTCCGTAGAGGAATTGCTTGTCCGTATCGTGAAATCTCATGTAAAAAAAGGAATATCAAGAGGGTAAAACCCTTGAAAACAATGGAAAGAAGCCGTACTTTATGGTATAATATTATCATAGGTACGGCAGTTGAATAGGTGGAAAAATGATTTATCAAAAAGGTTCAAACTTATTTAACGTGGCTATTTATATCAGATTATCACGAGAGGACGGAGATAAGGAAGAAAGCGATAGTGTAGGAAATCAGAGAAAACTTTTAACAGAATATGTGAACAAGCATGATGACTTTATCTTATATGATGTTTATATTGATGACGGTTTTACGGGAACGAATTTTAATAGACCAGACTTTCATAGAATGATTGCTGACATTGAAGATAACAAGGTAAATTGTGTTGTTGTAAAAGACCTTTCCCGTTTCGGACGAGATTACATTGATACGGGGCGATATTTGGAAAGAATATTTCCAGAGCTTAATGTTCGTTTTATTTCTGTAACAGATAATATTGATAGTATGAAGCAGGCATACGATATGTTACTTCCTATTAAAAATATATTCAACGAACAGTATGCCAGAGATATTTCTAATAAAATTCAAGCGACTGTAAAATCAAAGCAGAAAGCAGGAGAATTTATCGGAGCTTTTACAAGTTATGGTTATAAGAAATCTCCTGCAAATAAAAATAAACTTGTGATTGATGAATATGCGTCCGAAGTTGTAAAAAGAGTATTTACTATGTATGCACAAGGAATAGGAAAACAAAGCATTGCAAAAATACTAAATGCAGAGGGTATCCTTTGTCCGTCGGAATATAAAAAGCTCAACGGCGAAAATTACAAAAATTGCAATCGTTTAGAGAAAACTTCTTATTGGACGTATTCCACGATTAAAGTGATGTTACAAAATGAGCTTTATATTGGAAACATGGTGCAAGGAAAGAAACATCAACGTATGAGAAGCAAACAGCGTCCAGTTGAGAAAGAAAACTGGATAAGGGTTGAAAATACACATGAACCGATTATAGACCGTCAACTGTGGGATAAGGTACAAAAACTGCTGACGAAAAAGCATAGGGATATTGATTTAGAAACAAATAAAAATATCTTTGCAGGTTTTATCAAGTGTGGCGATTGTGGTCGGGCAATGATGAAAAATTTCTGGCGACGTGCTGACGGAAGTAAGTCCTATTCATTCTATTGTGGAACTTACAAAAGAAGTGGAAAAGATTATTGCACTCCGCACACGCTCCCGTTTCAAGTATTGAATGATATTGTGCTGGGAGATTTAAAGCAGATTATCCGCAATGTAGAGAACTTGCAGGAACTTGTAAAATCACAATCTTTCACAGCAACAAAGATCAGAAAATCAACAGACATAGAACTGACAAAGTTAAAAGCAGAGCTTGAAAGAGTGAAGAAGCTGAAAAAGTCAATTTATGAAGATTACAAAGACGAACTGATTTCTAAAGAAGAATTTCTTTCTTATCGAGAGGACTATCAACAAAAAGAAACGCTTTACTCCAAACAGATTGAAATGCTGGAAGAAAAGAAAAAGGAAAGTGTAACAGAAGATGTTTTTGAAACACCGTGGTTAAGGCGGTTGTTGGAACTGAAAGACATTGAAGAATTAGACAGAGATATTATTGTGGAAATGATAGACCATATAACAGTTTATGAAAACCGCAAACTTAAAATCTCATACAACTTCGGAAATGAACTGGAACATTTATTTTCAAGCGTTTACTGTGAGGACTTGGAGAAAAAGGCTATCTAATCTCAATACATTTCTAACTCCCCATATATACTGGGGAATACATATCACAATTTGCGTAAACTACAACCAGCACATGGTGGTTTTGATAATGGAGCTATTGAATATGGTTATTATGAAGATAATATTAATTTAGAAATTGCTTTGAAAATGAAAGATGAATTAGAAAAAAGTGGAGCTAAAGTCTATTTAACAAGAGATGGTGATTATGATATGACGAAAAGAAATCATCATTATTCTAAACAAGATGATATGTATTTAAGGGTCAAGAAGATAGATAGCTATAAATGTGATTATTTATTAAGTATTCACCAAAATGCTTCTGGTAATAGAAGTGCATGGGGGTCACAAGTTTTTTATTATTATAGAAGCAAACAAGGAAAAGCATTAGCTTTTGATATTGATCAAAGTTTAAAACAGTTAACAAATAGTAGAAAACCAATTAGTGGATGTGGTTTTAGAGTTTTAAGAGCTACTAAGACATTAGGAGTTCTAATTGAGTGTGGCTTTTTATCAAATTATAATGAATGTGGGCAACTAAGAAGCAAAAATTATCAAAAAAAACTATGTCAAAAGGTAAAAGAAGGGCTCATTAAATATCATTTAAGAATAATGACTCAAAAAAAGAAAAAAACAGCAAAAATTTTACAATAAAAAAGCGTTGATTTTATCAATGTATTTTTATTTTTTTAAAAAAATGTAAAAAAATATACGAAAAACTGTTGACGTATTCTTGTATGCATGGTATATTATATGGGCAGTTGATTGATGGGCCTGTAGCTCAGTTGGTTAGAGCGCACCCCTGATAAGGGTGAGGTCGATGGTTCAAATCCATTCAGGCCCACCATTAATTAATTGTTTTATATAGATGTGGGCCTGTAGCTCAGTTGGTTAGAGCGCACCCCTGATAAGGGTGAGGTCGATGGTTCAAATCCATTCAGGCCCACCATTTTAACAAATGAAATGGTGGAAAAAGTAAATATTAAATTGGGGCCATAGCTCAGCTGGGAGAGCACCTGCCTTGCACGCAGGGGGTCAGCGGTTCGATCCCGCTTGGCTCCACCAATAAATAAACTAACTGCTTCGGCAGTTTTTTTGTTGTAAAAAAATAAATATACTCTATAATCCAATTGAGGGGGTAAAATATGGCACAAAGTAGAGGAAAAGGAAATTATGTAATCAATACTTTTAATGGAATGGCTTATGGCTTTTTTGCAAGTTTGATTATTGGAACAATATTAAAACAATTAGGAACATTAGTTCATGTTGAACAACTTGTAACCTGGGGGACAGTAGCAGGTTATTTAATGGGACCGGCCATTGGAATTGGTATGGGCTATGCAATTGATGCAAAAGGACTTAATTTGATTTCTGCGGTTATTGCAGGAGCAATAGGAGCTGGAACATTTAATAATGGTGTTCAAGCGGGTAATCCAATTTCAACTTATGTAGCAGTTTTAGCGGCTATTGAGGTAACAAGACTTATTCAAGGGAAAACACCGATTGATATTTTACTTGTTCCTTTTGTTTCTATCTGTATAGCAGGTTTGGTAACGCAATTTGTAGGACCTTATCTTACACAAATGATTACTTGGATTGGAAGCGTTATTAATGATGGGGTTTCTTTACAACCTTTATTTATGTCAATTGTTGTAGGGGTGTTAATGGGAATGGCATTAACGGCACCAATTTCTTCAGCTGCTATTGGTATTATGTTAGGACTTGATGGTTTAGCGGCAGGGGCAGCACTTGCAGGGTGTTGCGCACAAATGATTGGTTTTGCGATGATGTCTATTGAAGACAATGATATTGGTGATGTTATTGCTATTGGAATTGGAACAAGTATGTTACAGTTTAAAAATATTATTAGAAGACCGGTTATTTGGTTACCTACAATTTTAACAACGATTATTACAGCACCTATTTCAACGGTCTTACTTCATATTCGTTGCAGTGCAATTGGCTCAGGAATGGGAACAGCAGGACTTGTAGGTTTATTGGATGCGATTCAAGTAATGGGAAATCAGTATTGGATACCACTTATTTTGATAGATGTGATTGCTCCAGCAATTTTAACATTTAGTTTTTACAAAGCTTTTAGAAAATTGAATTACATAAGAAAAGGAGATTTAAAGATTGAACGTCTTTAATCTCCTTTTTCTTTATTTAAATAAATCAATAATATCTGCAGTAGACATTTGGGTAATAGAACCATTATTGTTTTCAATAAACATATTCGATAAATCTTGTTTTTGTTCTTGAAGTTTTTGAATCTTTTCTTCAATTGAATTTTTCATAATCAATTTATAAACTTGAACATTATTTGTTTGTCCAATACGATAAGCTCTATCTGTTGCTTGATTTTGTGCAGACATATTCCACCATGGATCATAGTGAATAACGGTAGAAGCACTTGTTAAGTTAAGACCAGTACCACCTGCTTTTAAACTGATTAAAAAGACAGTTGTTTGATCGTTTTGGAAGGCATTAACAAGTTGATGCCTTTTGATTTTTGTTGTTGAACCAGTTAAAACATAATAAGAAATATCTTTTTTACGTAATTCAGCTTCGATTAAATCTAATGATTTAGTAAAAGAAGAGAATAGTAAGACTTTTTGATTATTTTCTTTTGCTGTTTCAATAATATCCATACAAGCTTTAAGTTTAGAACTTGGTTCAATAATATCTTTATATAAAATACGTTGATCACAACATAATTGACGAAGTCTTGTCATCATTGCAAGGATTTGGATCTTATCAATATGATTTACCTGAATAGCACTTTGTAATTCACTATTAATTGTTGATAAGTTAGCAAGATATACTTTTTCTTCCTCTGGTGTAAAAGGAATAATGACATTGTTTTCAATCTTGTCTGGTAATTCTGTTAAAACATCTTTCTTTGTTCTTCTTAAAATAAATGGTTCAACTAATTGCTTAAGTTTTGCTTGTTTTTGTTGGTCTTCATTTTTTATGATTGGTATTTCGTAAGTTTCTTTGAAATGATGATAATTATATAAATATTGAGGCATCAAGAAATCAAAGATTGACCATAATTCTGCTAAACTATTTTCAATTGGAGTACCTGTTAAAGCGAAACGATATTTACCATTAATTAATTTAACAGTTTGGGCATTCTTTGTACTTTGATTTTTGATATATTGAGCTTCATCTAAAATAAAATAATAGAATTGATAATCTTTATATAATTCATAATCTCTACGAATATAATCATATGAAGTAATAACAACATCATATTCTGGAATGCTTTCAATTAATTTCTTTCTTTGAGCAATATTTCCAGTAATACAAACTGTTTTCAATTTCTTTGAGAATTTTTTGATTTCATCTTGCCAGTTATAAATCAAGGTTGCAGGAGCAACAACGAGACTGACATGATTTTCACCGATACCATCTTCAATCAATGTCATGACTTGTAATGTTTTACCAAGCCCCATATCATCAGCTAAGATACCACCGAAGCCATATTCTGACATTGTTTTTAACCATTTAAATCCTTGAACTTGATAGTCTCTTAAAATCTTAGAATAATTTTGTGGAACTTGAATATCTTCAGGATCTTTTTCTTCAATATGAGAAATCAAGTCTTGGAAATGTTGATCTCTGTTGAAATGTAATGATGAACTGTTCATAAAGTTTTCTAAATAAAGTGAATGATATTTATCAACTTCAACTTCACCATCTTTTAAATCGTTATATTCAATATTTAAATCATTAAACAATAAATCTAAATCTTTGATACTATCATCATCTAAATTAATAAATTCCCCATTTTTTAAACGATGATAATTCTTTTTGTGTTGATAAGCATATAAAATATCTTTAATTTCTTCTTTATCAACGTTGATACTATTAATATCGATTTTTAATAAATCATTTTGTAAACGAACACCGATATTTAATTTCATATTTTTAGGTTTATTCATTTGTTTGATTTCTTCACTAATATAAATTTCACAATCATTATTAAGTGAAGGTAAAACACGAGTAATGAAATCATAAATATCTTCTTCATTATAAAGATAATACATTTGTGTGATTTCATCATATTCTAGGTATTTTTGTAGTGTTTGAATAACGCCATCTAATTTTAATGGAAGTACTAGATCTTTAGGGTTTTCTAAGATTGTATTTCCTTGATCATCTCGATAATCTAATGTAACAGATAATTCGTTGTTGTTATTTAAATCGACATAAATTAATAAAGAAATATCCATAGGTAGATATTCATCGATATCATCTCCTGTAAATTCGACATAAGGAACAACAGAATCAATGATATATTTAGAAAAACGTGGTAATTCGTTATTTGGAATTGTAAGTGAATTATTTTCTAAATGTGTAAGTAAAGGTCTTAGCGCATCACTACATTCTTTTGAATATCTATTAAGGGTATAGTGATCGAAATAATAGATATATTGATGACCGATGATAGTAATACCATCAGGTTCTTTGTATTTGATAGTTGTGTAATCTTCATCTTTTTGGATTTCTAAAATGAAGTTTTGTAAATCAATTGTTGTAAAGTTAATGTTGATATCTAAATTATCATAATGTGTTAGAAAAAAATCATCAATATTGTCTGATGTGATTCTAATACTACGATCATCATCTTTTAAATGAAAATATTCTTTAATAAAACGAATTTGTTTTAATGAAGAACTATCAAAGGCTTTAGAGTTATGATCGGTAACTAAAGCATTTCCATATTCAACAATTTCGTTTGCTTTTACATTTTGAATAAAAGTATTTAAATTTTTAATTGTATAACTTCTATCGCTAGCAATCTTATAAGATAAACTTAATCGATTAAAAGTACTTTTTACTTGTGGTATTAAATGAATGTGTTGATTAAGTTGTAATTGATGTAAACGATGTTGATTTTTATATTGTTCAATTAATGAAAAAGTTAAATTAGCTTGTTCTTTTAAATGTGCGGCTTCTTTTTTTGCTTGAAGTGCTTGTAATTGATCAGCGTAATTTCCTTTTTGATTGAAAGAATAAGGTAAATCACTTGCTTCAAGACCGTAAAATTTTAATAAAATAGCACCTATATGTCCACATGCCAGTTCATTAGGCTTACAGTGATTACAATCACAGTTAAATTCGAGGATATGTCCTCCTGTATCAACTTGAATTGTAGCAGTATCAATTTTACCATTAACATTAGTACTTCCTACGATTTGGTAAATTTGACCATCTTTAATAACAGACATGTTAGATATTGTATTATGTTGAAATAAGTTATGAGCTACTTTCCAATTGGGCTCATTAAAATACTTATTAATTTCATCATCTTTAATATACATAAGTAGTCCCTCCCATTTAGCTATTATAACATTATTTTTCTAAAATGATGAGATAGAGATACGCATTTTTTTGTTTTTTTAAAAATAGGATTGTTTCCAATCCTATTTCAAAACTGCTTTATAAACACGTAAGACATTTTTATAAAAAATCTTTTCAATTTCTTCAATAGATAATCCAGCTTCAATTAAAGCACCATATAACATTTGATAACCACTTGCATCCTTCATTTCAAGCTTGGATCCAATACCATCAAAGTCACTTCCTAAACCAATACAATCAATACCTGCAAGATTTTTGATATATAAAATATGTTGAACCATATCCTTAACATAACTTGTTTGATGAGTACCTTCGGTAGTTAAAAAATCACTACAGAAGTTGATTCCCATAACACCTCCACGACTAGCAAGTTTTAAAATCATGTCATCTGACATATTTCTAGCGACACCACATACTTGACGAGCGTTACTATGAGAGGCAACGAAAGGTTTTGTTGTATGATGATAAACATCATAAAATCCAGCATCACTTAAATGAGAAACGTCAATAATGATTCCTAAACGTTCCATTTCTTTAATATATTGTAAACCAAAAGGTGTTAAACCATCGTGATCATTGATTTTAAACATATCTTCATAACAAGAAATATTAGAAAGGTTAGGGTGTCCAATGCCATTTACATGATTCCATGTCAAAGTAATCATTCTAACGCCTAATCTATAATAATGTTCAAGTAGTGATAAATCATTTTCTACAACAGCACCTTCTTCTAATGTTAGAAGAGAAGACATGATACCTGCTTGTTGATGATCAATAATATCTTGATAACAAAAGACAGGTTTAATGAGTTCAGGATATTTTTCTATTTCATGATAATAATAGTTAATGAGTTGATTTGCTTTTAAAAAAGGTTGAGGATTTTCACTTAAATCGACAAACATCGCAAAGTTTTGAAGTAAATAATCTCCTTTTTGCATTTTCTTTAAATCAATATGACCGTCATTTTCTAATAAAGAACCTTCTTTACCGTGATGTAAATCATCATAAAGTTTTAAAATGGTGTCACAATGCATATCAACAACTTTCATCATTAATCACTCCTTAAATTTTATATGTAGCATGAATTGCACAACAAGCAAGACCACCATGGCATGTTAAAACAGCAGGCAAATAATTGATTTCTACATCAATACCATGGAAGGTTGTTTGAAATAATAATTTTGCTTTTTTAGCAAAAATTTCATTATCAGCGTGTGAAATATAAATCTTGTGTTGTTTAGCGTTAACACCTAATTCATGGAATTTATCAACAATCGATTTTAAAATTTTTACTTCAGTTCTAGACATTGTATATTTATCAACGGCTTTACCTTGTTCATCTAAACAAAGCAAAGCTTTGATTTTTAACATCGATGCCATTCTGGCTGCCATCGGTGATAATCTTCCACTACGTGAAAGTTGTTTAAAGTTATCTGGATAAAGGAACGAAAAAGAATGATTTGTTTTTTCTTCTAAAGCAGCAAAAATTTCATCAACAGTTTTTCCTTCATCTGCAAGTTGTTTTGCACAAATAGCCATATCCATAACAGGAGCACCTACTTGGCGACTATCATAAATATAAACATTATCTAAACCAATGGTATCTTTAGCAAGATGGAAACCGTTGTTTGTTCCTGATAAATCTGCAGAGCAGGTAATAATAATGATTGCTTCATAATCTTCTTCTTGCCATTTTTCCATTTGTTCAACAAGATAACCTGTATTTGGCTGACTTGTTGAAGGAATTTTACCATCTCTTAAATAGTCATAAAGTTGTTTAGTTGAAATATCGACTTGATCTTTATATTCATGGCCATCAACGATGACACTTAATGAAATAAGTTCGATTCCGTTTTTTTGTGCAATTTCTTGATCCATTGCACTTGTTGTGTCTGTCACAATTAAATATTTTTCCATTTTTGATCTCCTTAAAATTCTAATTCGAATTCTTGATAATCTTCTGTAAGAGATTGAGTGGTTTTTAACCAAGCGTAGGCTTCCTCAAATTCTTCTTCAGTAATATCTTCTATTATTCCAAATTTAATAAGTTTACATACATCATATATACTTTGCCATAAAGCATCGAATTGATGATCTTTTGCATCAATATCTGCTTGTTCACTTTCTTGATAAATAATAAATTCATGTGCGATTTGACTTGCTTGTTCTCTTTGTTGGTCCATAGGATCCTCCTTATATTATATGTTTATATAATTATACCATTAATCAAATATAGAATGATATATAATATTACAAGAAGAAGCGATTTTTGAGATAAAATGAAATTTTTTTAAAAAAATTATAAAAAAGGGTTGATTTATTAGAAAAAGGATGCTAATATAAATGAGCACTGTTAAGTTGCTTGAATAGCTCAGTTGGTAGAGCAATCGGCTGTTAACCGATCGGTCGTAGGTTCGAGTCCTACTTCAAGCGCCATGTGGCTCGTTGGAGAAACGGTTAACTCACATGCCTTTCACGCATGCATTCACGGGTTCGAATCCCGTACGAGTCACCATTTTTGGAGGTTTAGCTCAGTTGGGAGAGCATCTGCCTTACAAGCAGAGGGTCAGCGGTTCGAGCCCGTTAACCTCCACCATTTTTTTAAATGCCGGCTTAGCTCAATTGGTAGAGCAACTGACTTGTAATCAGTAGGTTGAGGGTTCAAGTCCTTTAGCCGGCACCATATTTTGACCCGCTAGCTCAGTTGGTAGAGCATCTGACTTTTAATCAGAGGGTCAGGCGTTCGAGTCGCCTGCGGGTCACCATTTCAATGCGGGCGTGGCGGAACTGGCAGACGCACTAGACTTAGGATCTAGCGCCTTCGGCGTGCAGGTTCGATTCCTGTCGCCCGCACCAAATGTAAGAGACATCGAGTAATCGATGTTTTTTGTTTTATATAGAACATCTATGCTATAATCAAATAAATAGGTAGGTGAAACAATGAAACAATATGTAACGTTTAAAATCAAAAAGATTTACCTTTATATCCTTTTATTTGTTTTAGTGATTACTCTTTGTGGTTTTGGCTATTATAAATGGTGTGCTAGTCATCCTGAAATCAATATTCAGGTAAGTGAAAGCACAGCCGGGAATAATTTAAAAATAGAAGCACCACAAATAATTTATACTACACGACATGGTATTGAAATGGCTCCTGAAATAGAATTACAAATTGTGGAAATTCAGTTTCAACATGAAGGAATATGTTCACTTTTAAAAGAAGCTTATCAAAGCAGTGATATTCAACTTGATTTATCTGTAAAAAATGGAAAAACAATCATGCACTATTATGGAAAAGCCACGACATTTGCAGGCAAAGAAGAAAATTATGATATTGAAACAAAACTTGATTTTGCGATAAATGCTAAAATTAAATAATAATAAAAAAATAGCTTTTTGTAATGAACGACATTACAGAAAGCTATTTTAGTTTTCTAATTGGCTTGTACAGTGTGGGCAACGAGATGCTTTGATAGAGATTTCACTTTGACAATAAGGACAAATCTTCTTTGTTGGTTTTTCTTCTACAGTTTTTTCTGTTTTAGTTCTTAATTTGTTCATCGTTTTAACAATCATAAAGATAACAAAAGCCATGATAAGAAAATTAAGTAAACCAGTAATAAATAAACCATAATTAACAGTAGATGCTCCTGCTGCTTGAGCAGCAGCTAATGTTTTGTATGTATTTCCATCTAAAGCAATAAATAGATTAGAAAAATCAATCTTACCTGTAACTAAACTTAAAATAGGCATAATGATGTTTTCTACAAGAGAAGTGACTAATGAATTAAAAGCACCACCGATAATAACCCCAACAGCTAAATCAATCATGTTGCCTTTTAAGGCAAATTCTTTGAATTCTTTTAACATTATTATTGATCTCCTTTTTCTTTATTATAAGAAAAAGAAAAAAAGACATCAAGATGCCTTTTATGTTATTCTTATTTGGGAGGATAAGAATAATATAGAAAGATAATAGAGGGAATATGAATAGTAAAATCTATTTTCTTTCTACAGATTTAATATATAAATAAAAAACAGTTAAAAAAAGTTACAAATGTAAAAAAATATGTGATTTGTTATCACAAATTTATATAAGCATAAAGATGAATTTAGTGTATAATATTGTAGAATAGGGGAGGATGACATGAAAAATTTATTTTATAGATTATTAATATATTTAGATAGCGCCAATGAAACAGATACAAATTATAACATTGCCTGGTATATGGCACATCATATTTCAGAAGTAGCTCATATGGGAATTTCTAAACTTGCGAGCGAATGTTTTGTGTCTCCAGCAACCATTTCTCGTTTTTGTAGAACACTTGGTTATGAAAATTATGCTCATTTAAAACAAGAGTGTGCGTGGTTTAGTTCAACATCAAGAAAGTTTAATAATTTAATTAATGTTCCTTTAGATATGATGAAAGATCATCCAGAAGAAAGTACAACTTATTATAGTCAACAAATTTGTACATCTTTAAGTCAACTTTCTTCTTATTTAGATTGGAATGTAATCGATGAGGTTTTAAAACTGATTCATGATAGTGATAACGTAGCTTTTTTTGGAACACAGTTTTCACATTCAGTTGCTTTACATTTTCAAACTGATTTATTGATGTTAGAGAAGTTCACAATGGCTTATATGGAACAAACAAGTCAGCTTCAATGTGCTAAGGAGTTAGATGAAAATAGTGTAGCTATTATTTTAACAGTAAGTGGTCATATTTTTAATGGGAGTCAAAAGATGATTTCATATATTAAAAAATCAAATGCGAAAGTTGTTGTGATTACCAATGATAAGAGCTTTGATTTTGGTTTTGAACCAAATTATATTATTGAAATAGGTGATTCAAAATATAAAAAAACAGGTAAACATAATTTACTTACAACAATGGAATTAATGTCACTTAGATATTATTCTATTTATTATCCTGATGTAAAAGATAATATTATTGAATAGGAGATACATATGAGAGAGATAACATGTTCAACAATTACAGATGCAATTAAAAAAATGTGTATAGAAGCAGCAACTATTTTACCTCAAGATGTTGAAAAAGCATTATCACAAAAACATGATGAAGAAGATAGTGCACTTGCCAAAAAAACATTACAAGTATTAATGGATAATGCAAAGTTGGCACAAGAAAAACAAATGCCTATTTGTCAAGATACAGGAATGGCTTTTGTTTATGTGACAATGGGACAAGAAGTACATATTACAGGTGGCAGTTTAAATGAAGCAATTCAAGAAGGAGTAAGACAAGGATATACAGAAGGGTATTTAAGAAAATCAGTTGTTAAAGATCCTTTGTTTGAACGTACTAATACAAAAGATAATACTCCAGCAATTATTTATTATGATATTGTTGAGGGGGATACTTTTCATATTACTTTAGCGCCTAAAGGATTTGGTTCAGAAAATATGAGCCAAATTAAGATGTTAAAACCAAGTGATGGACTTCAAGGTATTAAGGATTTTGTGATGAAAGTTGTCAATGACGCAGGACCAAATGCCTGCCCACCAATGGTTATTGGTGTAGGTATTGGAGGTTCTTTTGATAAAGTGGCAATGCTTGCTAAAAAGGCCATGATTCGTGAAATTGGAAGTCATCATCCAGATCAAAGATATGCTTCTTTAGAAGATGAATTATTACAAATGATCAATGAAACAGGAATTGGTCCTGCTGGTTATGGAGGAAAGACAACAGCTCTTTCTTTAAATATTGAAACTTTCCCTACACATATTGCAGGGATGCCAGTCGCTGTTAGTATTTGTTGTCATGTTTCACGTCATAAGGAGGTTTCACTATGATTTATTTAGAAACACCATTAACAGTTGATAAAATTAAACAGCTAAAAGCTGGAGATGAAGTTTTTTTAAGTGGAACGATTTATACAGGAAGAGATGCTGCTCATAAAAGATTGATTCAATTATTGGATGAAGGAAAAGAACTGCCTTTCAATATCCAAGATCAAACGATTTTTTATGTTGGCCCAACACCTTCAAAACCAGGTCAAGTATTTGGCAGTGGTGGACCAACCACTTCAGGAAGAATGGATGCTTATTCACCTAGACTTATTAAACTTGGCTTACATGCGATGATTGGTAAAGGGTATCGAAGTGATGCAGTTAAAAAAGCCATTGTTGACTATCATGGCGTTTATTTTGGTGCTATTGGTGGTGCTGGAGCGATGATGTCTTCATGTATAGAAGAATGTGAAGTGATTGCTTTTGACGATTTAGGACCGGAAGCAATTCGTAAGTTAAAAGTTAAAAATATGCCATTAGTTGTAGTGATTGATCATTTAGGAAATGATTTATATGAAATTGGTAGAAAAAACTATTTAAAAAAGGATTGTAAGTAGTATCTATATTTTCTATAATAGCGATACATTAATAGAGGTGAAAAAAAGAAATGGGATTATTTAAGAAAAAAACAGATTATAGTTATTACAGTTCTTATAGTAGTTCAAGAAGACGTTTAAAAGTAGGACGTACTGTGATTGCTGTAATTGCAGCAGTGGTTGTTATTTTAGGAATTATTATTTATTTTAATTTTAATAGAATTCAATTTTTGATGAAAGGTTACTCTTGGTCAACAACAAGTGAGTTAGTGAGCTCATTTGATAATGATGAAGAAAAAGAATTGTTATCACATGATGAGATGAAACATATTTTAAAATGGATCGATAATTCAAATAAGGTAGCTCTTTATGATGAATATGAACAATTCTATTCTTTACATAAAGATATGAATTATGAAGATATCGTTGATGTTGTTAATTATATTTTTGAAAATCAAGTGCCTTCATTAAAATCAATGGGTTATAGTGAAAAAACAATTTGGTCAATGTTAAAAGATGGTGCTGGTAAAAGTGATCTTCAATTTTTAATAGACAATAAACTTACAAATAGTCAAACAGCTCCTTTTAGAAAAGTAAAAGGATATGATTTAAAGAAAATCAATGATTATATGACACAATATAATACTGTTAAAGATTATAATTATGCCGTTAATATTGTTAATTATCCATTTATTGTTTCAAGTAATGGTCAAACAAAAGCTAAATATAATATTGCCAATCCAGATGATTATTTAACTCTTGTAAAAAAAGGATTCTATTTAAATGATTATGAACCAAAAGATTTAGTAGAATTAGATAGTGAATATGTAGCGCCGACATGCGATCATCCACAACTTAGAAAAGTTGCAGCCGAAGCTTTAGTTAAAATGATCAAAGATGCTAAAAAAGAAGGTATGTATTTATTATTAAATAGTGGTTATCGTTCATATGAAGAACAAGAAAAAATCTATCAAGAAACTGAACAAAAATATGGTGGTGCTTATGCTGCTGAATATGTAGCTACTCCAGGAGCAAGTGAACATCAAACAGGACTTGGTATTGATATGACTTCTCAAAGTGTCGTTGATAAACAAAGACTTGTCTTTGGGGATACAACAGAATATAAATGGGTTGTTGAAAACTGTGCAAAATATGGATTTATTGTTCGTTTTACAGAAGGAACGGATGGTATTACAGGAATTTCTCATGAACCATGGCATTTACGTTATGTAGGTAAAAAAGTGGCTAAGGAAATTAAAGATCAAAACTGGACGTTAGAAGAGTATTGTTTATATAAAAACGTTATTCCAAAATTTAAGAAAGATTAAAAATCTAGAGTTTTCTCTAGATTTTTATATAGAGTTATTATGAAAACATTAATCACAACATTAAATTCAAAATTTATCCATAAATCATTAGCGTTAAGACTTCTTTATGTAGCTTGTAAAGATGATCATGATATTGATTTTAAAGAATATACCATTAAAGATGATTTAAATCATATCGTAGATGATCTTTTATCAATGGATTTAGATATTCTTTGTTTAAGTGTCTATATTTGGAATGTAGATCATATTCAAAAATTATGTCATTTATTAAAAGAAAGAAAACCTGAGTTAAAGATTATTATTGGTGGACCTGAAGTAACTTATGAAATTGATCATTTTTTAGATGAGTTTGAAATTGACTATATTATGGCAGGTGAAGGGGAAGTTGCTTTAAATCAATTATTGACAGCTTTGGAAAATAATGAAGAAGTCAAGCTTCAAGGTATTAGTATGAAAGAACATCGAGATCCACGCTTGATTCCACCAGTTGATTTAAGTTATTTAGAAACGTTAGAGTCTCCTTATTTATTAGAAAGAGACATGAAAGATATGAAAAATAGGATCTTATATTTTGAAACAAGTAGAGGATGTCCTTATCAATGTCAATATTGTTTATCTTCATTAGAAAAAGGATTAAGATTCTTTTCAATGGATTATTTAAAACAACAATTAAAAGCAATCTTAAATACAGATGTCAAAGTAATTAAGCTTTTAGATCGCTCGTTTAACGCTAAAACAGAACATGCTTTAGAAATATTAGACTTTGTTTTTAAAAACTGCCATCCAGGAGTACAATTACAATTTGAAATTAATGGGGATGTTTTAGATCAAAGAATTATTGATTTTATTAATGAAGAAGCACCTGATGGTTTACTTAGATTTGAAATCGGTATCCAATCAACTTATGAACCAACAAATAAAGTTGTTCAAAGATATCAAAACTTTGAACGTCTATGTGATGTTATTCGACAACTCCAACAAAATCATAAAATAGATTTTCATTTAGATTTAATTGCAGGATTGCCACTAGAGAACTTACAAAGATTCTCAAAATCATTTGATGATGTTTTTAGATTATATCCTAAGGAATTACAATTAGGGTTCTTAAAACTTTTAAGAGGAACAAGTTTAAGAAAAGAAGCTAATAAATATGGTTATATTTATGAAAAACATGCTCCTTATGAATTAATAGAGAGTCATGATTTATCTAAAGAAGATATTGAAAAAATACATTTAGCTGAAGATATGTTACAAAAATATTGGAATTCAGGAAAAATGCCAATAACAATGAATAAAGTCTTAAGACAATGTAAGTCACCATTTTATTTCTTTTTAGATTTGGGTGAATTTTACCAAGCTCAACAGTTTAAATTCTTTGGTTTTCAATTAGATGAATTATTCCAATATATCAATCTTTATTTAAAAGAACAATATGAAGATGAATTAATAGAAGACTATTTAAGATTATCTAAAGTCAAACCTAAAAAATGGTGGAAGACAAGAATTGATAACGAAAAAGAAATCAAACATCGATTAATAGAAAAGTATCAATTAAATCAAGAAGATGTCTTTAGATATGGGATTGTTGAAAAATTAAAAGAAGATTATATTTTAGTAATTTATAAAAATTATCAAGTCCATGTAGAAAAATATCATATCTAATGAAATTAAATAAAAATTTCATTATACTATAGATAGATAGGAGGCTTTGTATGATTAAAAGTATTAGAAAAAGAGATGGGCGTTTAGTTGACTTTGAAGTAGACAAGATTGCTGGAGCGCTTTATAAAGCCTTTAGTGCATGTTTTGATAAAGTAGAATTAAAGAAAGTATATGCTATTGCTCATGATGTAGAAAAAAGATTAGAAGAAAAAGAAAGTACTTTACCAACAGTAGAACTTGTTCAAGATACAGTTGAAGAAATTTTAATTGAAGAAGGCTATGTAAGAGTAGCAAAGGCTTATATTTTATATCGTGATAAAAGAAGTCGTTCTCGTGATATGAAATCGATTTTGTTAGAAAGTATTGAAAATGAATCCAGTGATGATATTAATTTGTTTGATGTTTTTGAAAACTTAATGAATGATGCAATGGATAAAACAAGAAAAGAGGATTTAAAAAAGGTTTTTAAGCTTTTAAAAGAATTGAATATTGATGAAGAAATCATCTATCAAAAAGTATCAGAAACTTTTGCAATGACAGATGAAACATTAAAATCAGTTATAAAATAATAAAAGGAACGAAAAGTTCCTTTTATTATTGCCAAACTTCTTCAGCGATTTCTTTAACAAGTTTGACTTTATTCCATTGTTCTTCTTTAGTAAGTAAGTTTCCTTCTTCTGTTGAAGCAAAACCACATTGTGGAGACAGTGCTAATTGATTTAATGGAACATATTTTTCTGCTTCACGAATACGTTTAATAATTTCATCTTTGTTTTCAAGTTTAGCATCTTTAGAAGTCACAAGACCTAAGACAACTTTTTGATTTTGAATATAGCGAAGAGGTTCAAATCCACCAGCACGTTCACTATCATATTCTAAGAAGAAACCATCAACATGACAATTCCCAAATAAAGTTTTTGCAACTGGTTCATATCCCCCTGAAGTAAACCATGTTGATCTAAAGTTACCTCTACAAATATGCATTGTAATAACCATATCATCAGGTTTAGCTTCTAATGCGAGATTGATCATATCAACATATTTTTTAGCAAGTTCATCTACATCAATTCCTCTTGCTTTGTAAGCTTCTCTTTTTTCTTTTGAACAAAATTCTCCCCATGAAGTATCATCTAATTGAAGATAACGGCATCCAGCATTATAAAAAGCTTTGATTGCTTTTTGATAAGCATAGGCGATATCTTTTAATAAAACATCATCATCTTGATATCTTTCAATAGGTTGATAATTTTCTTCTCTAATACAACAAATTAAATGAAGCATTGAAGGAGAAGGGATACATTGTTTAACTTCTGTTTCTCTAGATACTCTTTGCATGAATTTAAAATGTTTTAAAAATGGGTGATCTTCGGGAAAATCGATTTTATCCACAATTTCTAAAGTTTGACTTTTTGGTTGATGTCCTTTAAAGGCAATTGAAAAATGTTCGACGGCTACTTTTTCTACGCCTTTTAAATCCCATAGAAAATCTAAATGCCAAAAAGCTCTTCGAAATTCACCATCAGTAACAGCTTTTAAACCAACAGCTTTTTCTTCATTAACAAGATTTTCAATTGATTTATTTTCAATTTCTTCTAATTGACTTTGATTGATTTTTCCTAAGGAAAAATCTTCTCTTGCTTGTTTAATTTCTTTATCTCTTAAAAAACTTCCAACAATATCATATTTATAAGGTGCGTTCATTTTTACTTCCTCCTTGTTGTTACTAAAAGTATAAAAAACATAAGTGATATTGTAAAATACATATTTTTCACTGTTTGATATAGCTTAAAGCTATATCGGCTTTAAAAAAATAACAAGATTTCTCTTGTTATTTAATAAATAAGTTATTTAAGTACCAATCTTTTTCTTCTTGAGTTAAGGCATCTTTAATATGATCGAAGGCATATTGTTGATATTCATTAATAGAAGCAATTTCATGGTTTGATAAATAATTTAAATCTAAACCTTCAATATCAAATGGAACATAAGTGATCGGTTCAAATTTTAAGAAAGTACCATATTCATTTTCAGTATGTTTTACACATAAAAGTTCATTTTCATGTCTAATACCATGACTACCTTCTACATAAACACCTGGTTCATCTGTTGTAATCATTCCTGGAACGATACATGCTTCATGACCATATAAGCTTTTTGGACGAAGTCCATTAGGTCCTTCATGAACATTTAAGAAATGACCAACACCATGCCCTGTTCCACAACGATAATCTAAATCATAGTCATAAATCACACCACGAGCAAGGATGTCTAGGTTTGCTCCTGTTGTAACATCTTGGATAAAATGAGCATTTTGTAATCTGAACATTGCTTTTAAAGCAATTGTGAAATCTTTTCTTTCTTCTGGAGTCATTTCACCTAAAACGAATGTTCTAGTGATATCTGTTGTTCCTGTAAGATATTGTCCACCACTATCAATTAATAATAGATGTGAAGCTTCTACTTTAGAATATTGTTTTTCTGTTGGATGATAATGCATTAAAGCAGCATTTTCACGATAAGCACAGATTGTTGTAAAGGAAATATCTTTGAAATTTGGTTGTTGTTTGCGATATTCTAAAAGTTTATTCGAAATAGAAAGTTCATCCATTTCCATCTTTCCTATATTTGTTTTTAACCAATACATAAATTTAGTAACAGCAATACCATCATGTAAATGAGCATCTTTAGTTGCTTTGATTTCTGTTTCGTTTTTAATTGATTTAAGTAATTGACTTGGGTTTGTTTGATCAATGATATTTTCTTGATGAATATGACTTACTAAAGCATAGTTAACAGATTTAGTATCTAATAATACTTTTCCTTCAATATGTTTAATATCTTCATAAATATCAAAATAATCTTTAACTTCAATTTGGTCTTTTAATAATTCATCAATGACTTCTTGACTTACCGCTTCTTTTCTTAAATAAAGATTTGCTTTTTCTTTTTCAATTAAAGCATAAGCTAAAGCAACAGGGTTGCATAAAACATCATTACCGCGAATATTAAAGATCCAAGCAATATCATCTAAAGTTGTCACTAAATGATATTTCGCATCTTTCATTTTTTCTCTAATGATTTCTAATTTTTCTTTTCTAGAAACACCACAATATTTTGTATCATATAAATAAATTTCTTCATGGGAAAGTTCAGGACGCTCTTGCCAAATAAGATCTACAAGATCTTCATTGGCTTGAATGGTATTTGTGAAAAGACATTGATTATAAGGCATCACGCGTCCATCAAAACCAATGGTTGCTTCTGGATATTTTTCAATATATTCTTTAATAGTAGGAACACCCGGTGTACGCATTTTCATTAATTGGATACAACTACCGGCAAGTTCTTTTTCTGCTTGAATAAAATAACGACCGTCTGTCCATAAATAAGCTTCATCTTCTCTTACGATAAGAGTTCCAGCTGAACCGCTAAATCCAGACATATAATGACGAGCTTCAAAGTAACTTCCTACGTATTCACTTTGGTGAAAATCGCTGGTTGGAATGATATAAAGATCGATTCCTCTTTCTTTCATAAGTTGTCTTAATTTTGTAATTCTTTGATTTATCATAATGACCTCCTAAGTTCTTTCATTTTAACATTTACCTTCAAGAATGAAAAGACTTAGAGATGAATAAAAAATTAGGAAGGAATCTTGCTGAAAGTGGCATGACGCTAAGGTTTTGGCGGATTTATGCAAATGTGAAAATTTGTCTATTGACAAATATTGAAAAGTGGGAGTAGAATAACGTGCGAAATAAAGAATAAGGTATGTATTGCAAGCGCCACATCTCTAGGAAGTGACATGAACAACACAAAAATAGGGGAGGTGCTTTTGTTTTTACATATATTCTTTAAAGAGGATTTTTGATAAATTCTTATAAATTCGTCATAAATTTATCATAAAAAGTGCTTTTGAAAGCTATATCTGTTGAATTTTAAAAGAATGAGAGTACAATAATCCTCGACAAGAAGAAGGGGGAAAATAAGATGGATGATATTATTCAAAAGTTGATAGAATTCGATCGCCAATGCGTAGAAAAAGTAGAACTTGCGAAAAAGAAAAAAGCGGAAGCTCAATCAAGTATGATGTCGCAAAAATCTACAATTTATAGTGAGTATATTGATAGTCAACAAGATCAAGTTGAAAAGCATAAACAAGATCTATTGAATAAGAATAAAGAAGAAGCACAATTACAAGAAAATGAATTTCATAAATCAATGAAAAATATGGAAGATTTATTTACTCAAAATAAAGATAAGTGGGTAGATGAAATCTTTACGAGATGTACTAAATAGAAGGTGTAAAGATGTCTTTATCTTCAAATGCCTTATGTGCAAAAGCTAAAGCAATGTATGGTGGGCGTTTAAATAAGAATGTTTATCTTGATTTAACAAGAAAACAAACAATTGGAGAAGTTGTTTCTTATTTAAAATCTCAAACAAGTTATGCAGATGCTTTAAAAGATATTAATATTAGACATGTTCATCGTGGTCAAATAGAAGATTGTTTAAATCAAGAATATTATCATCGTTGTGCGAAGTTGATGAAATATTCACCTAAGTCTGATGAAGATTTTTATCTATTTGAAATTATTGGAGTAGAAATTAATTTAATTATGGATAAACTTGTTTCTTTACAAGCAAAGGAACAATATAGCTTTAATTTATCAATTCCTACTTATTTAGCGAAAAAGACAAGTTTTAATATTGATGGATTAGTAAACATTGAATCATTCAAAGATCTTTTACAATATCTTTCAAAAACAAGATATTATAAAGTTCTTAAAGAAATTGATTTCTCTGTCCCATTTGATGTTAAAGAAGTTCATATGTGCTTACAATCACTTTATTATGAAAACATTGTTGAAACAATTAAAAAACACTTCAAAGGAAGTGTTCAAAAAGATTTATTAAATATTCTCTATACTTCTATTGAATTAAAGAATATTTCAAAAATCTATCGTTATAAACAATATTTCCATGAATCAGAAGATTCAATCAGAAGTTCACTCTTTTTACAATATTCAAGATTGCCAAAAGATATGATGAATCGTTTAATTAGTGCAAGCGGTCCTAAAGAAGTATTATCTTTATTATCAACTTCTAAATATAACTTCTATATGGATGATAAAGAATTTGCCTATATCGAATATTATGCAGATAGTATTCAATATAATATCGCAAAAAGATACATGCGTTTTTCAAACAGTGCACCACTTGTTTATATGACTTATAGTATTTTACAAAGAATTGAAATAGATAACTTGAAGCATATTGTTGAAGGTATTCGTTATAATCAACCTGTTTCAAAAATTGAAAATACATTGATCTATGCATAGGAGGGGAAAAAATGATTAAGAATACACATTTATATAACATTGTTTTCTCTAGAGATGATTATATGGAAGTTTTGATGAAACTTGAAAATCATCAAGATTCTATTTATCCAGTTAAAGCGAAGAAAGTGATTTCTAATTTAGATCATGCAACTTCTATGGAAGATAGAAATCCATATAACGAAGTATTAGACGAACTTTATAATGTGATGGATGTCTTACATATTGAAAGAGTAGATAGACCCGTTCAAAGTGCATTTTTAAATGTTCGTGAAATTTTAGATTATATTTCAGAAATTCATCAAAAGTTAGATGATATTAATGAAATTAAAAGAGGAATTAAAAAAGATTATTATGAAAATCAAGAAGCAATTGAATTGATTTCATGCTTAAATCGTGATCGTATTTCTATCGATGATATTCATGAATTAAAATATGTTGCTTTAAGATTTGGTAAATTACCATTATCACAAATTGAAAAAATTAAATATTTTGACAGTTATCCATTTGTTTATCAAGAATTATCACATACAGATCAATTTGCTTGGATTGTTTATGGTGGCGTTGAACATAGTATTGGTGAAATTGATAACATTTTCTCTTCAATGAACTTTGAAGAAGTAAAACTTCCAAAATTTGCCCATGGTAAAATGGAAGAAGCAGTTGCTGAATTAAAAGCAGAAGATAAAACAATGGAAGCGTATCTTCAAGAACTTGATCAACGTATTGAAAAAGTGAAAGAAGAAAATGAAGAACAATTACTTGGTGACTTTTGGAAAACATATCGTTTGAAAGAGTTATACAAGAAAGGTAAATATGTAGTTGATTTAAAAACTAAAGCTGCAGTTTATGCATTTAGTTCATTTAATAAAAATGAATTAGAAGATATTGTAAATGTTCCTGGAATTACTATTCATGAACTTCCTATTGATACATATCAAGATCAAGGAATTGAAGGTCCTGTTTATGTTGAAAACAACACACTTTTCCAACCATTTGAATGCTTATTCACATTTAAACCTGGTGAAAAATTTGATCCAACAGTGATTGCTGGTGTGGTTATGATGCTTTCAGCACTTGTTTTACTTGGTGATTTAGGAGTAGGTGTTTTAGCTATTCTATTATCATTTATTATTAAAGGTAACATCAGTAAGTTACTACAACGTGTAGGAGCTGCTGTTACAATAGGAGGACTATTAAGTGGAACAGTCTTCTATAGTATGTCACTTTATAATTCAATCTTTGTTGTAGGTACAAACTATGCAATGCAAATTGGATTATTCTTTGTTATAAACATTGCGTTATTATTAGTTTGTAGCTTAGTGAAAAAAGTGACAAAAAGATCAACAAAGAGTAAAGGGGGACTGTCATGGCAATAGCGAAATTAAACTTGATTAGCCTTGATTTTGATAAAGACAATTGTAATGATGTGTTACTTGAGCTTTATCAAAGAGATGATTTTCATCCCGAGCTAGCAAGCAAGTTTACGGATAGTGTTGCTGGTCTTTCAGCTTACAACAATGACAATCTTTATGAAGAATTGTTATCAAGAATTGAAGAAATGAAAACAAAATATCATTTTGAAGTTCCTGAAGTTGAAACAGATTCGCAACTTAATGTATTTAGAGCTAAAGAATTTTTAGATGATTTATTTTTAGATATTGACCGTATTGATGCTGTTAAAAAAGAATTGACAAAGATGATTGAAGAAAATGATGAAGCTATCATTACTTTGAATCATGTTGAAGGTTCTAATATTGACTTTGATCAATTATTTGGAACACAATATTTAAAAATAAGATTCGGTAAACTTCCTCTCAATAATGAAGGAAAGTTAGAGTATTATGAAACATTACCATTTGTTTATAAAGCATTTCAAAGAGATGATAAATATGTATGGTGTATGTATATGACGACACCTACAGATGCTCCTGAAGTGGATAATGTTTTTACATCACTTTATTTTGAAAAAATCCATATTCCTGAATTCGTTCATGGTTCATGTGAATTAGCTGAAAAAGAAATTCAAAATGAATCTGATTCAGCTAAACAATACAGCCAAGATTTACAAAATAGAATTGATAAAACAATTTCAGAAAATATGGAAGAATTAACACGTATTTATAGTGTTGCTAAAAAATTAAATTCAGTTTATGCAATGCAAAAATATATTGTTAAATTAGGTGATAAATTAAATGTTCATGGATTTGTCCCTAAGAATGATTTAGATAATTTCAAAAACACTTTTGAAAGTATCGATGGTGTTAAACTTGAAGTTTTACCTGCTACATCAGATGTACGTCTAGAACCACCAACAAGACTTAAAAATTCATGGTTTGCAAGACCATTTAGAATGTTCGTCGAAATGTATGGTGTACCTCGTTACAATGATGTAGATCCAACATTATTAGTTGCTATTTCATATACTTTATTATTTGGTATTATGTTTGGTGACTTAGGACAAGGTATTATTCTTTCTTTAGTAGGCCTTGTTGCTGAAAAAAAATTTAATTTAAAATTAGGTGGCGTGGGAGTTCGTTTAGGTATTTCCAGTGCAATCTTCGGTGTATTCTTTGGTTCATTCTTTGGAAATGAAGAAATCTTATCTGATTATTTCAAAGGTTTCTCATTCTTTAATGCAATGTCACCAGAAAATACAATGACATTATTAATGGCTGCCATTGGACTTGGTATTGTCTTAATTCTTATTTCAATGACATTCAATATTGTTTTGAACTTTAAAAAGAAAAATATCGGTGAAGCGATTTTAAGTCAAAATGGTTTATGTGGGGTTACATTCTATGTTGCTGTTATTGTTGCAGCACTTGGAATGCTTACAGGACAACATTTTGTAAATATTTTCTATATTTTAATTTTAATTGTATTACCACTTATCTTAATGTTCTTAAAAGAACCGTTAATTAGAAAATTAGAAGAACATGGTGAAATGTTCCCAAATGGTTTTGGAGCATTCTTTGTTGAAGGATTCTTCGAATTATTTGAAGTAGTCTTATCATTTATTACAAACACAATGTCATTCTTGCGTGTTGGGGGATTCGTTTTATCGCATGCTGGTATGATGCTTGTTGTTTATACTCTTGCTGAAATGGTAGGAGGATTTGGTGAAATCATCGTCTTGATTTTAGGAAACGTTTTTGTAATGTGTCTTGAAGGATTGATTGTTGGTATTCAAGTATTACGTCTTGAATTCTATGAAATGTTTTCACGTTATTATGAAGGAAATGGAATTCCATTTAAAACTATTAAGGAAGATTAAATTCAAGGAGGAAATTTATTATGACAGTATTAGAAATTTTATTACCATTAGTTGCAGTAGTTTTATTAACATTACCATTAATTAAAGTATTTACAGGAAAAGTATCAGCTCAAAGCGCTAAAAGAAGATTAGGTGTTCATATCAGTGGTTTCGCTGGTGCCGTTGTTTTATGCTTATTAGTTGCTATGTCAAATTCAAGTGTATTTGCAGCAGGTGAAGTTGCTACAATCACTGGTACAATTGCTCAAGGTTTAGGATTCTTAGCAGCATCTTTATCAACTGGTTTCTCTGCTTTAGGTGCAGGTATTGCCGTTGCAGCAGCAGCTCCAGCAGCTATCGGAGCTTTCTCTGAAAATGAAAAGAACTTTGGTAAATCATTAATCTTCGTTGCCTTAGGTGAAGGGGTTGCAATCTATGGTTTATTAATCTCTATCTTAATTATCAACAAAATCTAATTTAGAGAGTGATTTTTTATGAAATTTTATTTAATAAGTGACAATGTCGATACTGAGATGGGTTTAAGACTTGTTGGTATTGAAGGAGAAGTTGTTCATAAAAGACGTGATTTTCTTGAAGTTTTGGAAACAAAAATGAAAGATAGATCCATAGGTGTGATTTTAATTACAACGAAATTAATTGAATTAGCTCCTGATGTTATTTCTGAAATAAAATTAAAACAACAAAAACCATTGCTTGTAGAAATTCCAGATAGACATGGAAATTCTAAAATTGGTGAAACGATTGATAGATATGTTTCAGAAGCAATTGGAGTTAAGTTATAGGAGAAAGTGCTATGCAAAAAAAAGATCAAGTCTTTCTTTATATCAAAGATGAAATTGAAAAAATTTCATCTGCTGAAGAAAAAGAAATTTTAGATGAAGCAAAAGCAATTGAACAAGAAGCTTATAACCAATTAAGAGGTGAAGCTGAAATTGATGCTAAGCATCAATTAGATAAAGAATTAGCAGAAATTTCTTCTAAAGCAAGTATTGAAGCTTCAGCTCAATTAGAAGAAAGACTAAAAAAATTAGTTGAAAAAAGAGAAGAATATGTTAATACAATTTTTACAGAAGTAAAAAATAAACTTGTTGAATTTGTAAATAGTTCTAATTATCTTGAATATCTTACAAGTCATGTAAAAGCAGTAAGTGATGAATATCAAATGACTGATTGTGTTTTATGTGTAAGAAAAGAAGATTTAAAATATGCTGATGATTTAAAGAAAGCATATGCTTTACCAATTGAAGTTGAAGAAGGTCAACAAATTCAATTAGGTGGATTCATTATTGAAAATAAAACAACAAATGTTGTCGTAGATGAATCATTAGACTCAAATTTAGAAGCTCAAAAAGATTGGTTCTATAAGACTTCTGGATTGATGATTAAATAGGGGGATTAAAGATGAGTGAAAATGTAATTTATTCTATTAATGGTCCCGTTGTTAAAGTAAAAAATGCCAAAGACTTTTCAATGTTAGAAATGGTTTATGTTGGTCATGCTAAATTAATGGGTGAAGTTATCTCAATTTCTAAAGATTTAACAACTATCCAAGTATATGAAACAACAACTGGTTTAAAACCAGGAGAACCTGTTATTTCTACAGGATCACCAATTTGTGTTACATTAGGTCCTGGTATTTTAAGAAATATCTTTGATGGGATTGAACGTCCATTAAAAGCCATCGCTGAACAATCAGGTGCTTTTATTGAAGCCGGAAGCGATGTTGATTCACTTGATGTTGAAAAATTATGGGACGTTACAATGAAAGTAAAAGTAGGAGATGTTTTAAAAGGTGGAGACATCTATGCAAAATGTCCTGAAACAGATTTAATTGAACACAGATGTATGCTTTCACCACTTTTAAGTGGTAAAGTTGTTGAAGTAAAAGAAAATGGTCAATATAAAATCAATGATGTCGTAATGAAAATTGAAGATGAACATGGTCAAATTCATGAATGTACATTATGTCAAAAATGGCCAATTAAACAAGCACGTCCAACTCTAGAACGTTTACCAATTTCTATTCCTTTAGTAACAGGACAACGTGTTATCGATACATTATTCCCAATCGCTAAAGGTGGAACTGCTGCTATTCCAGGTGGTTTCGGTACTGGTAAAACAATGACACAACACCAAATTGCTAAATGGTGTGATGCCGACATTATCATTTATGTTGGTTGTGGAGAACGTGGAAACGAAATGACACAAGTTCTTGAAGAATTTAGTGAGTTAATTGACCCTAAGAGTGGTAAACCATTAACTGATAGAACTGTCTTAATTGCTAATACTTCAAACATGCCAGTTGCCGCACGTGAAGCAAGTATTTATACAGGAATTACTTTAGCTGAATATTATCGTGATATGGGATATCACTGTGCAATCATGGCCGATTCAACTTCACGTTGGGCAGAAGCGTTACGTGAAATTTCTGGTCGTCTAGAAGAAATGCCAGCTGAAGAAGGATTCCCAGCTTACTTACCATCACGTTTATCACAATTCTATGAACGTGCTGGATACATGAAAACTTTAAATGGACAAGAAGGTTCTGTTTCAATCATCGGTGCCGTATCACCACAAGGAGCAGACTTCTCAGAACCAGTTACACAAAATACAAAACGTTTCGTAAGATGTTTCTGGGCCTTAGATAAAGCCTTGGCTTATGCTCGTCATTATTTCGCAATTAACTGGACACAATCTTATAGTGATTATGTTTATGATCTTGAAAAATGGTATGACCAAAATGTTGGTTCTGATTTCGTCAGTGATCGTCAACAACTTTCATTCATTCTTGCTGAAGAATCAAGATTAAATGAAATTGTTAACTTAATGGGACCTGATGTTTTACCAGAAGATCAAAAATTAGTGATGGAAATCGCAAAAGTGGTTCGTGTTGGTTATTTACAACAAAATGCCTTCCATAAGGATGATACATACGTACCACTTGCTAAACAATTAAAGATGATGGATGTTATCTTATATTTAAATAAAAAATGTCAAGAAGCTGTTGCTCAAGGTAAAGTTGTTCGAGCAATTAGTGAAACTGGTATTTTTGAACAATTAATTAAAATGAAATATGATATTCCAAATGATCATATTGAAAAATTAGATACTTATTATCAAGATATTGATAATGCATTAAAATCTGTAGCGTAGGAGGAAATAAAAATGGCACTACAATATGTAGGATTAAATGAAATCAATGGATCATTAGTCGTTTTAGATCACGTAAAAGGTGCCTCTTACGACGAAATGGTTGAAATTCAATTAAAAGATGGTACAACACGTTCTGGACGTGTTGTCCAAATTGAAGGTGAAAAAATCGTTGTCCAAGTATTTGAAGGAACAAATGATTTATCACTAGAAAATACAAAGACAAAATTATTAGGTAGACCAATGGAATTACCTGTTTCTAAAGAAATTTTAGGACGTGTCTTCAATGGTGCTGGTAGACCAATCGATGGTTTAGGTGAAATTTATGCAGAAGAAATGATGGATATCAATGGTTTACCATTAAATCCAGTAAGCCGTGTTTATCCGCGTAACTATATCAATACAGGTATTTCATCAATTGACTGTCTTGCTACATTAATTCGTGGACAAAAATTACCAATCTTCTCTGGTTCAGGTTTACCACATGACCGTTTAGCTGTACAAATCGTTAAACAAGCAAAAGTTGCTGATGAATCAGGAAAAGGTTTCGCCATTGTCTTTGCGGCAATGGGTGTTACAAATGACGTTGCAAACTACTTTAAACGTAGCTTTAAAGAAGCAGGAGTTATGGAAAGAGTTGTTATGTTCTTAAACTTATCAAATGATCCAATCATTGAACGTACATTAACTCCACGTTGTGCTTTAACTGCTGCTGAATATTTAGCTTATAAACAAAATATGCACGTATTAGTTATCTATACAGATATTACTTCCTATTGTGAAGCGTTACGTGAATTCTCTTCAAGTAAAGGAGAAATTCCTGGACGTAAAGGTTATCCAGGTTACTTATATTCTGACTTAGCTTCTTTATATGAAAGAGCTGGTATTATTAAAGGGGCAGAAGGTTCTGTAACACAAATCCCTATTTTAACAATGCCTAACAATGATATTACTCATCCAGTTCCTGACTTAACTGGATATATCACTGAAGGACAAATTACTTTGTCACCTGAATTAAACTCAGCAGGTATTTATCCACCAGTTGATGTTTTACCATCACTTTCACGTTTAATGAAAGATGGTATCGGTGAAGGATACACACGTGGCGATCACCAAGACATTGCTAACCAATTATTTGCATGTTACGCTCACGTACAAGATGTTAAATCATTAACATCAGTTATCGGTGAAGATGAATTATCTCCATTAGATAAACAATATTTATCATTTGGTAAACTATTTGAACAACATTTCTTAAATCAAGGTTTCGATGCCAATAGATCAATTGAAGAAACATTAGATTTAGGATGGGATTTAGTTTCTGTTTTACCAAGAGAAGCACTTGATCGTCTAGATAACAAATTATTAGATGAGCATTATGATCATGATCGTGCTGTAAAACGTTTCCATATTAAAGAAAAATCAATCATCAAAGAATTACAAGAAGCAGGTGATTAATTATGGCTTTAAAAGTTGTTCCAACAAAAGGAAATTTAATTTCTACAAAGAAACAATTACAATTAGCTGTTCTTGGATATGATTTATTAGATAAGAAAAGAAATGTTCTTATTAAAGAAATGATGTCATTATTAGATGATGTTAAAATGGTCAGAGATGAAATTACGGAAGCTTATCAAAACGCTTACGATGCTTTACAAGAAGCAAATATCTCTTTAGGGTTGATTAGTGACTTAGTTACAGCAACACCTATTGATTATGGAATCAGTATTGCTTATCGAAGTGTTATGGGTGTAGAAATTCCTAAAATTACTTACCATAAACAACCAATGGTATGTAGTTATAACATGGATCGTTCTAATTCAAAAGTAGACTATGCTTATGAATGTTTCTATCGTGTTAAAGAATTGACTGTTGTTTTAGCAGAAGTTGAAAACTCAGTTTATCGTCTAGCAAATACCATTAGAAAAACACAAAAACGTGCGAATGCCTTAAAAAATATTTCAATTCCACGTTTTGAAGAAACAATTAAATTTATTAGTGAATCTCTTGAAGAAAAAGAACGTGAAGAATTTTCAAGACAAAAAGTTATAAAAAATCAAAAGCATTAATTAATTTTAATGCTTTTTTTGCAAATTATAAAAAAATTAACACTCTAATAAAAAAATATGATATTATTATGCTGTTGAATTATTAAATAATCAAAGAAGGTGTAAATATGAGTATTGAAATTAAAGGAGTCATCATTGGAGAGGGAAAACCTAAAGTATGTGTTCCTATCGTAGAAAGCCATGATGAAGCAATTCTAAATAAATTAAAAGAATTTAATGAATTAGAAGTAGATATGATCGAATTAAGAATAGATTTTTATGAAAATATTCATCAAGAAGATGCATTAAGAAATTTATTTTTAAACATTGCTGCCTTACAAATACAAAAACCAGTTATTCTAACAATTCGTACAGCTGCAGAAGGTGGAGAAGTTGAAATTGATCCTAAAGATTATTTCAATGTTTATAAATTAGCAGTTGAAGCAAATGCATTTGATATTTACGATGTTGAATTAGCGTTAGGAACAAATATGGCAATTGAATTAAGAACACTTATTCATGATGCTGGTAAATATATGTTGATGTCAAGTCATAACTTTGATAGAACACCAGAAGTTGATTCATTGATGCAAAAATTTAGATCAATGGATTCTTTAGAAGCAGATATTATGAAGGTAGCAGTTATGCCAGAAGATTATCAAGATTTATTAAATCTACTTTCATTTACAGTTCAAGCTAAACATGAATATGCTCAAAAACCAATTGTGACAATGTCAATGTCATCTATTGGACTTACTTCACGTTTAGTAGGTGAACAATTCGGTAGTGCAATTACTTTTGCTTCTGTAGGAAAAGCAAGTGCTCCAGGACAAATTGATTATCAAGAATTGAATCAAATGTTAGATATTATTCATAAAAATATTCAAGAAGCTTAAGCTTCTTGATTTTTTATACATATAATAAAGTGGTGAGATTATGAAAATTGATGTAAAAACTTTAGAAAAACTTGTTTGGATCATTTATAAACGATTCTTTATAGAAAAAGGAAAGCTAAAAGATATCCAAATAAAAATAGATCAGTATATTCAAATAAGAATGGTTTTAGTCTATAAAGGAATTGAAACTAAAATACACATAGATGCAAGACCCTATGTTAATGATGATATTATTATTGATAGTCAAGGAAGTATACGTTATGGTTTTTTAAAGCTTAACTATGCTAAAATGTTACAAGAATGGGTTAAAGACATTCCTCAAGTATCTGTGAATAATACACAAATAAGAGTAAAAAACGAATATCTACAAGACATTCGTTTAAATAGTCAAGAAATAGAATTAGAGCTTTATTAAAGCTCTAATTCTACATGATATATTTTACCCCACATATAAATTTGATAAAAATAGGCAAGGAGTTGTGGTCCCATCATGAGTTGACCAAACCAAGGAACTTCAATGCTTTCGCTGTTTTCAATAAAGTGTTTAAGTTTTTTAATATCAAAAAGTTGATAAAGAATGTTATTTTTATCGTTAAGTGTTTCTAAGAGAAGATTTTTAATGTAAGTAAGGAAAAATGGAGAATGAGTTTTAGGGTAAGGATTTTTCTTACGATTATAGATTTCTTGAGGAAGGAAGTCTTTGAAAGCATCACGTAAAACAGCTTTTTCTTGTTGATCTTTAAACATATAGGTCCAAGGGACATTGTACATATATTCAACGATTTCTTTTGAAGCGAAGGGTACACGAAGCTCTACAGCGTTATACATAGATTGGCTATCACTCCGTGTTAAGAGTGTTTGCATAAACCATTCAATGTTTAAATAAATCATCTTTCTTTTATTGGTATCATAAAAGCTTTGATCGAGGTAGTCTATTTCATTAAGTGATTGATAATATTTACTTTGAACATATTCTTTAATGTTCAATTTTTTTATATTTTCATTAAGAAGTTCTAATCTTTGATCAATATCTCTAATCCATGGAAATGAATCTAGACTATAAAGTTCTTTTTTATAAAACCAAGGATAACCTCCAAAAATTTCATCTGCACATTCACCAGATAAAACCACTTTATGATTTCTTTTAATTTCTTTACAAAATAATAGAAAACTAGAATCAATATCAGCCATTCCTGGAGCGTCTCTAGCCATTAAACTTTGTTTTAAAAAAATAATTAAATTCTTTTGTGATAAAACGACATTATTGTGGTGACTATGATAACGATTGACCATTAAATCAATATAATCACTATCTTTTGTAAGTTGATAATCATAGGGTTGGAAATATTTATCTTGGTCTAAGTAATCAATACTATAGGTTGAAATATGATTGACGTATTGACTGCTTATAGCTGTAATAATACTCGAATCTAAACCACCAGATAACATACAAGAAATAGGTACATCACTTAATAATTGTCTTTGAATACTTTTATTTACAAGGAAGCGTACATCTTGAACAGTTTCTTCATAACTTTTTAGATGTGCTTTTTTTTGTAAAGACCAATATCTTTCAATCATTAAATGCTCACCATCAAACCATAAATAATGAGCAGGTCTTAAACTATAAATATCTTTATAAAGTGTACTTCCTGGTGATAAACTAGGACCTAAACCTAGTAATTCTTTAATTCCTGTTTTATCAACAACACATTTTCCAATGTACATTAAAATAGCTTTAATTTCACTTGAAATGACTAAATCATCATCTTTTAAATAATAAAAGAGAGGCTTTACACCTAAATGATCACGACAAGCAAAGATTTTATTTTCATAAGATATAACAAATGAAAAGATACCATCTAACATATTTAAACATTTTTCTTTATAAGCAATAAAACTGACAAGTAAAACCTCACTATCACTTTGACTATAAAAATGGAAACCTAAATCAATAAGATGTTTCTTTAACTCATTCATATTATAAATTTCACCATTAAAAATAATGCGATAAGTAATATCTTGATAAGTATATTCTAAAGGTTGCATACCTCCTTTTAAATCAATAATTGAAAGACGGCAATGACCTAATAAAACATGTTGATCAAAATAAGTTCGCATATCATCAGGACCGCGATGGTCTAATAAATGGAGCATTTTATTAAATTTTCCACAATCATCTAAGACATTTCTTTGTTGATTATATAAACATAAAATTCCACACATCATTATTCACCCTATACACTATATGACATAAAAAAAAGAATATGAAAAAACAGTCCGAAGACTGTTTTTAACTATTCCTTATCTTTCTTTTCAGTTACAACTTCTTTTAAAGTAGTTGCTAATCCTGCAATTCCTTGTAATTCACTTGGAATAATAATCTTAGTAGCATCACCTTTAGATAAGTTTTCTAAAGCTTTAAAACCTTGTAAAGTGACATAAGCTTGATCTGGATGTGCATCGTTGATATAAGTAATACCTTTTGCTTGTGCTTCGTAAACTAAACGTAATGCTTCTGCTTGACCTTCAGCTTTAGCGATGGCTGCTTCTTTTTCAGCTTCCGCTCTTAAGATCGTTGATTGTTTATCCCCTTCAGCATTTAAGATAGCAGCTGTTTTCTTACCTTCAGCTTGTAAAATAGCTTCACGTCTTTCACGTTCAGCACGCATTTGTTTTTCCATAGCTTCTTGGATATCACGAGGTGGAATGATATTTTTAACTTCAACACGGTGAACTTTAATTCCCCAAGGATCAGTTGCTTCATCAAGGATACTTCTCATACGTGAGTTAATAATATCACGAGATGTTAAAGTTTCATCTAATTCCAAATCCCCAATAATATTACGAAGAGTTGTTGCTGTTAAGTTTTCAATGGCATTAATAGGACGATCGACACCATATGTGAATAAACGAGGATCTGTAATTTGATAATAAACAACTGTATCAATTTGCATTGTAACATTATCTTTAGTAATAACAGGTTGAGGCGCAAAGTCTACAACTTGTTCCTTTAAAGAAACCTTATTAGCAACACGATCTAAAAATGGAACTAAAATATGAAGTCCAACACTACAAGTACGATTATAAGCACCGATTCTTTCTACAACATAAGCTTTTGATTGAGGAACAATACGAATTGCAAATGCAATAACACTGACAATAATAATTAAAACAATGATAATTAAAATTAAACCAATAATACTCATTTTCTTTCTCCTTTATTTATTAATTTTTTTAACCACAAGATGAGCACCTTCTACAGCAAGAATTTCACAATAATCTCCTTCTTCTAAAGTAGAATTATCTACACTAGAAGCGGACCATTCCATAGAAAGCACCTTAACTTCTCCTCTTGTATCAGCATCAATTCTTTTTAAAACAAGTCCATGTTGACCAATAACACGATCATAGTTTGTACTGACTGTTTGTGTTCTTAAGTATTTCTTAGCAAGAGGTCTGCTGATTCCAATACAAATAACACTTAAAATGATAAAGATAATAATTTGAATGGTTTGATTTAAACCTAATGCATAGGCAATTAAGGCACCGATTCCACCAAGTGTAAACCAGATGCTTACTAAATCGATTGTAACTAATTCAATAATAGCAGTTACAATGATAACGCCTAGCCATATCCATAACATCATGATCTATCCCTCCCTTATAGATTAACTGTTAATATTTGGTGAACAACATCAAAATTTGCAGGATACTTTAGACCTTGTTTATCACTTAAATCTAAATGATATTCTCTAGCAAGGTTTTCAATAAAATTTTTATTAGAAACACGTCCATAACTTTTACCAATTGAAATACGATGCAATTGATCACTTGGATAAATTCCTTCATCTATTGCTGTTTTATCAACTGGCTTGATTCCTAATAAATTGTTCTCTTTATCAACTCCTAATAATACATATTGAACATTTTCAAAATGTTTACAAGCAGCTGTGTTTAAAGTGAGATTTGTACTATAAATAGTAACTGTTTTCTTTGAAATTTCATTTGTTGACCATACAAATGCCATAGCTATCATCCTTTCTACTTGTATTATATTATATATATTATTTTTATTCAATATATATTATTATTAATATTATTTATCCCTCATCACATCACTTTCCATTCAAAAATAATTGATGTATAATTAAAAAATAAAAAGAAAACATTATAAATAGAAAAGGTGAAACAATGAAAAAATTAAAAAAGATTCTATTAATTATTTTATTATTAGTACCATTAGTTGGTTGTCAAAATCAAAAAAATGAATGGAAAGAGACATATCAATTAACTTATTTTTATTTAAAAGATTGTTCAAATTGTCAACATTTTAAAAAGAATGTTCTTCCAGCAATAAAAAAAGAGTTTGGTAAACATATGAAAATAAAAGCTTACGATATGGATGATGAACAAACGCTTGATGAAATGAAAGAAAGTTATCAAAATCATATTGATCAAATCATTGATTTTAACGAAGATGATTACGGTTATGGACCAATGGTCTTTTTAGAAGGGTATATGGCTATTTTAGGTGCAGGTAATGAAGATGATTATGTTGAACATCTTGTTAGAGCTATACAAGGAAAAGAATTGAATGAGGCTTCTGAAATTGAAACATATTATTATTTAAAGGATGGAAAAGTACAAAATTCTTAAAAGTTATTATCAATTGAAAAAGAATATGTTAAACTTTAAGGAGAAAATAAAGGAGGAAGTGTTTATGTCAACACCACATAATCAAGCAAATAAAGGAGATATCGCAAAAACTGTCTTAATGCCAGGAGATCCTTTACGTGCAAAATATTTAGCAGAAACGTATTTAGAAAATGTTAAACAATTTAATGCGACAAGAAGCATGTTTGGCTATACAGGAACGTATAAAGGAAAAGAAGTTTCTATTATGGGTTCGGGTATGGGAATGCCTAGTATTGGGATTTATAGTTATGAATTGTTTCATTTTTATGATGTAGAAAATATTATTCGTATTGGTTCTTGTGGATCATTTAAAGAAGATGTTCATTTAAGAGATATCATTATTGTACAAGGTGCTTGTACAGATTCAAATTATGCACATCAATATGAATTACCAGGAACTTATTCAGCTATTTCTGATTATAGTTTATTAGAAAAAGCTGTAGAAAAAGCAAAAGAAAAGAATTTAACTTATCATGTAGGAAATGTCCTATCTTCTGATTTGTTCTATCATGCAGACAATAAAGCAGATAAATGGATTAAAATGGGATGCCTTGCTACAGAAATGGAATCTTATGCTTTATTTGCAAATGCAGCTTACGCTGGTAAAAAAGCATTAACTTTATTAACTGTTTCAGATTCATTAGTAACAAATGAAGAAACAACTGCAGAAGAAAGAGAAAAAACTTTCACAGCAATGATGGAAGTTGCTTTGGAGATTGCATAGGTGTTAACTAAATTTGCATTTTTTGATTTTGATGATACTTTGATTCATGGAGATTCTGGTGGAAAACTTTTAAAGTATTATTTAAAAAAACATCCACTATCTGTTTTTAAATTATTAAAAGTGGTTTATCATTATGCTTTATATCTATTAAAGATAGAACCCTTTAATAAAGCAAAATCAGCATGGTTATATCCATTAGATAAGATGTCTGATCAAGAGATTGAAAAGTTTTATCAAGAAGTATTAGAACCTTGTTATTATTTAAATGTCATTGAAGAATTAAAAAAGAAAAAGGCAGAAGGGTATACGATTTATATATGTAGTGCTTCTGTAGAAGCTTATCTTCGTTTTTGTAAGTTACCAGTAGATGAAATTTTAGGAACTAAAACAGACATTAAAGATGGTAAATATACAAGTCAAATGATTGGAAAAAATTGTAAAAATGAAGAAAAGGTAAAAAGAATCCAAGAAGTGATAAAAAATCATAATCTAGAAATAGATTATGACTTATCTTATGCCTATTCGGATTCTTTACATGATATTCCAATGTTAAAAATGGTAAAAAATCGTATTAAAATTGATACTAAAGATGGACATATGTCCACATTTGAAATAGAGTAGCTTAGCTACTCTTTTATATTTAAGTCCGTAAAGAAAAGCATAATATTAATGAGTCCAGCTATTCCTACAACAATATAAATGAGCATTGATAAAAAACTATTTTGACCAAATAAACTATCTACCAAATTAAAATTAAATAAGCCAATAAGACCCCAATTAATAGCACCAATCACAGTAAAAACAAGTGCTGTTTTTTGTAATGCATTCATTTTCTTAACCTCCTTAAATAGAGTCTATCCCGTAAATTTGTATTTTATACATATAAAAATAAATAAAGAATATTTTTATAATGGAGGGATAGATTTGAAAAAATTATATATTGTCATTATAGGTTTAGTCATTTGTGCAATAGGTATTGTTGTTTTTTTTAAATTTAAAAATAATTCATTGGATGAAACGTTAAAAGAAGCTAAAAGTATGAATTCTTATCAACTTGTATGTGATATGGAAATGACACAAAATGATGAACTTAAAAGTTATGAAGTAAAAGTAGATTATTTAAAAAAAGATAAACAAAAATATTATCGAGTAGAACTTTATGATAAAAGTTTAAATCAATCACAAATCATTATAAAAAATAAAAAAGGAGTCTATGTTTTAACACCAACACTTAATCAAATGTTTAAATTTCAAAGTGATTGGCCTGAAAATAGTCCAAAACCATATATTTATCATTATTTAATTCAATTATTAGAAAATAATAAAGTTAAAAAGATTGAAAAAGGATATCAAGTAGAAGCAAAGGTGAAATACCCTAATGATACAAGAATTGTTAAACAAGAAGTTATTTTTGATAAAAAATTAAAACCATTGATTGTTTTATGTCTAGATCAAGATGAGACAGAAATTGTTACTTGTAAAGTAAATGAATTTCATAAAAATAAAAATTTTAAAGAGAAACATTTTAATCAAAATCAAGCATTGAAAGAATCAAAAAGGGATGTCAAAACATCCGCAAATAATGATGTTTTATATCCAGTTTCTCTATTAGGAGCTAAATTAGAAAGTGAAACAGTGTCTTCAATAGAAGGGGATAAAAATCATATTTTAAAATTTAGTGGTGATAAAAGTTTTACAATGGTAGAAACACAAGTAAATGATCAACAAGTAATGCAGTTTTCTAATGATGAAGTGATCGATTTAATAGATGGGTTTGCATATTATCAACCTGGAAAATTATCGATGATGTATCATGGAATGATGTGTTCTTTATATTCACAAGATTTAACGAAAGAAGAAATGCTTTCAGTCATGACAAGTATGCAAACTTCATCGACAAAATAAAGAGATTTCAAATTGAATTATGAAATGGGTTGGATTATACTATTGTTTGGAGGTGTCTTTATGAATTTAAAGCGTGACACGTATGCAATTGTAGATTTAGACCATTTAAAATATAATGTTGAATTAGCACATAGTGAATTTAAAAGACCGTTGATGGCTGTGATTAAAGCGGATGCTTATGGTCATGGGTATAAAGAAGTTGCTAGTTTTTTAAAGGATATTGATTATATTGAAATGTTTGCTGTTGCAACACTTCAAGAAGCAATTGAGTTAAGAGAATTAGGAATTAATAAAGGGATATTGATTTTAGGAGCTATTCCAACAAGTAAAGAAGATATTGATTTAGCTATTAAATATGATATTTCTTTAACAATGGTTTCAGTTGCTTATTTAAAATTATTGGATCATTTAATTGATAAGGGACAAACATTAAAAGTGCATATTAAATTAGATACAGGAATGCATCGTATTGGTTTAATGTCTAAAGAAGAATTATCAACTTTATTAAAACTAGTTGATCCTGATAAATTTAATGTAGAAGGAATCTTTACACACTTTGCGACAGCTGATGGAGATGATGTTGCTTTTGAAAAACAAAGAAGTTTATTTTATGAAATGATAGGTAATTGTAAATTCAAATATATTCATTGTTGTAATTCAGCAGCAATGACCTATCATCATGATGAAAAATCAAATATGGGAAGATTAGGAATTACTATGTATGGATGTTCACCAAATGGTGAAGAAGAAACAAAATTCAAACAAGTAATGTCACTTTATACAAAAGTAGCAATGATTAAAAAAATACCAGCAGGAGATCAAGTGGGATATGGTTTAACATATACGGCTAAAGAAGATGAATACATTGCAACATTACCAATTGGTTATGCAGATGGTTTTATTAGAAAAAATCAAGGGCGTAAAGTATATATCAATGGTAAGTATTATGAAATTGTAGGACGTGTATGTATGGATCAAATGATGGTTAGAGTAGATGAACATGTAAAAATAGGAGATCGAGTGGAAATTTTTGGTGAACATATTTCTCTTGAAAGTATGGCGAAAGATCTAGATACGATTTCTTATGAAGTTTTATGTTTGATTTCTAAACGTGTACCAAGGGTCTATGTTCAAGATGGACAAGTAAAAGAATTGTTATAAAAAACGAACTCAAATATGAGTTCGCTTTTTATTTAAATAATTCAGCAATTCTATAATATGATAAAGAACCAGATTTTTGAACTTTTACTTTTCCGTTTTTCATAACGAATGTTGAAGGAATTGTTCCGTCATCTGTTTTAAAAGTTTTTTGAATGTATGTTGTTGCATTATTTTCTTTAGCTAAATTTACATAATAAATTTTATCACTATGATTTTTTTCTAAATATTTTAAGCAAACATTTTTGTAGTTTAATGTCGTATTATCCTTATCACTACCTACAACGACTACAAAACTATCTTTATCTTTGATTTTTTCTTCTAATTTATCTTGGGAAATTGTTGAAAGTTCAACATGTGTTGCTTGTCTATAAGCAAATAATGCAATAAAAACTACAAATACAAGCCCAAAGACGCTCACTTCTTTCCCGATTTTTTTAAAAAAATCCATAGAAGTTCCTCCTTTTATACTTTTCTATAATATCAAATTTCACCTATATAAACAATAAAAAAAATAGCCAGAGGCTATTTCATTCTTGTTTTAGCAAAGTTCCATGTATCTCTACACATTTCATCAATGCCTCTAGTAGCAACCCAACCAAGTTCTTCTTTAGCTCTTGTAGGATCTGCATAACATGTAGCAATGTCTCCGGCACGACGAGGTTTGATTTCGTATTTTACTTTAACACCATTTACTCTTTCAAAAGCATGAACAAGTTCTAAAACACTATATCCTTGACCAGTTCCTAAGTTACAAATATGTAATCCAGGTTTGTTGTATTTTTCAATTGCTAGAACATGTCCTTTAGCAAGGTCAACAACATGGATATAATCACGTACACCTGTACCATCAGGTGTATCATAATCATCACCAAAGACACCTAAACAAGGAAGCTCTCCAGCAGCTACTTTCATAATATAAGGCATTAAGTTATTTGGAATACCTTTTGGATCTTCTCCAAGTAATCCAGATTCATGGGCACCAATTGGATTGAAGTAGCGTAATAAAGTAACTGACATTTCAGGACAAGCATGTTGTACATCTGTTAAAATTCTTTCCATCATTGCTTTACTTGCTCCATATGGATTTGTTGTTTCACCTAATTTACAATCTTCAGTAAGAGGAACCACTTCAGGATCTCCATAAACTGTAGCACTTGATGAAAAAACAATATTGTTGACATGATATTTTTTCATCATTTTAGCAACAATTAAAGTTGTTGTTAAATTGTTTGTATAATATTCAATAGGTTTTTCAACAGATTCTCCAACTGCTTTAAAAGCAGCACAGTGAATAACAGCATCTAAATCATTTTCTTTAAAAACTTCTTCTGTTTTCTTTTCATCTAAAATATTGAATTCATAAAACTTTACTTCTTTTCCAGTAATATCTTTAATATATCCTAAGACTTCTGGTTTTGAGTTAGAGAAATCATCAATCACTACAACTTCGTGATTTGCTTGTAATAACTCTACACAAATGTGGCTACCAATATAACCAGCACCACCAGCAACGAGTACTTTCATTTTTATATCCTCCATAGCATCTTGCTTATTTTACGATTCTATTATAACAAATAATAACATAATAAAAAGGTGAAAAAAGAAAATAGAATAGGTAAAAAAATAAATTTAACAAAAAAATAAAAAAAATTACAAAAAACTGTTGACGTAAAGGTATAGAGATGTTATTATAAATGGGCACTAGTCAAGGAGGCTTAGCTCAGTTGGGAGAGCATCTGCCTTACAAGCAGAGGGTCAGCGGTTCGAGCCCGTTAGCCTCCACCATTA
>NZ_JAOQJR010000014.1:27864-62825 GCF_025566905.1 [Clostridium] ammoniilyticum | reverse complement strand
TCGACAGTCTTCATAAGAAATCTACTGAGATAGCCAATCAGTATGATATCGTATGTGTCGAAGACTTAGATATGAAAGCTATTGGAAATAAAGATTTTGGCAATGGAAAAGCGACATTCGATAATGGCTATGGAATGTTCCTTAATATGTTTGATTACAAGCTTAAAGAAAGAGGTAAATATTTTGTAAAAGTTGACAAGTGGTACCCTTCTAGCCAAATCTGTCATTGCTGTGGAAGTGTAAAAAAATTCGACCTAAAAGACCGAGTTTATACATGTGATTGTGGCTATACTGGAGACAGAGACCATAATGCAGCAATCAACATACTTACAGAAGGATTGAGGATTCTTCAGTCCTTATAGATAAATTATAAAAGTAGGCTTGGGACGAGCCAAACTTATACGCTTGTGGACACTGTGTAAGACCTATAATGTATTGTCATTAGAGGCAGTCGTGGTTGAAGCAAGAAGCTCCGACTTCTAAACGAAGTGTAAGTCGGGGTAGTTCACGTAAAGAATTTTAGTGGCAAACTTGTGGGAAATGAAGATGATCAATATTGGAATAAGTATAAAATAAGTAGAGGAAACAAAGAATATATAAAAGAAATAAGAAATCCTATTAAACAACTAAAAAGAGAAATATATTTGTTAAAGGAATATTTGAAGTATTATGGTGTTGATTTATGGATAGAAGGTTATGTTTTATTTGTAAATATGAATAGTCCAGTAGAAAGCGAATATACTGTTAATGATAAAAGTGAAATAGATGATATTTTACATCTAAGAAGGAATCAAGTACTTACAAAAAATCAAATTGAAAAGATTATAAGTATTTTAAAATAAAGAGATGTCTTATATAGTACAAGACATCTTTTTGTTATTTATATATTTTATATAAAATAAGTGCAATGATTGCAGTGATAATATCCGCAATCATTTGACTACTAATAATACCATAATATCCAAAAATATTTGATAAAAGAAGAAGAAAAATTGCAAAAACAATACCTTGTCTACCTATTGAAAGTAATAATGCAGGAAGTGCTTTTCCTTCTGATTGAAATAAAGTTGTAAAGACAAGAATAATCCCTACACAAGGAGAAGATAAAAGCAAAAATCTTAACATCAATGTTCCAGCTTGAATAATAGAAGGATCATTCATAAATATTTTAATAAATGATGATGTAAATAAAGCTAAGATAATAGATGTAATAACTGCAAAAGTAATTTCTACAAATAAATCAAACTTAATAATTTCTTTTAAACGTTTAGTATTATGTGCACCATAATTATATCCAAGTAAAGGTTGTGCACCAAAAGCAACACCAATCATGACAAGTAAAACAATCATATTGATTTTTAAAACAATTCCCATAGCTGCTACTTTGTCATTTCCATAAGTAACTAAATAATTGTTTGTCATCGCCATCGCAAAGCTAGACATTAAATTTGTAATAGAGGCGGGAATACCAATTGTAAAAATAGAAATGACTTCATTTTTAGTAATATGTGTATGTTTTAAAGAAATTGATAATTTCTTACTTTTCTTTAAAGTAAGATAAATAAAAACAAGGTCAGATGCAAAATAACCAATAATGGTTGCGATAGCTGCACCATCAGCTCCCATGTTTAAATAGAGAATAAAAATAGGATCTAAAATCATATTGATAATTGAACCAGTAATTGTTCCAATCATGGATTCTGTAGCTAATCCTTCTGTTCTCATGAGATTACTAGGAGTCAAGGAAACGATAATTAAAGTTGCTCCTAAAGCCATATAAGTATAATATTGGCTGGCATAAGGAAGTGTTGCCTGATTTGTTCCAAGGATTGTTAGAATTGGTTTTCTAGCAATCATCATAATAAGAGAAACTAAGATACCACAAACAATAGCTCCATAGAAACAAAAACCACTGACGTTCTTTCCTTCTTCATCTTGTTTTTGTCCAAATAAACGAGAAATAACAGAGCTACCTCCAATACCAAAGATGTCTCCTAAAGCTATCATTAAAGTAAAAATAGGCGCACATAAAGAAACACCAGCAACAAGATTTGTATTTTGTGTCTGTGCTACAAAAAATGTATCAACCATATTATAGACTAAAGAAATAACCATGCTTAATACAACGGGTAAAGCAAGTTTAAAGTATGCTTTAGATATAGGCACTTTTTCAAATAAATCATTATTATTCATATAAATCTCTCTCTTTCTAGGGAAGTATAACAAAATGATTTGTCAATTATTGTGACATGTGACACAATAGAGGTATGAAAAAGATCTATGATAAAAATTTAATAAATAAAGTAAAAGAAGAATATAAAATAGACAATTATTTTTCTAAGGAATATGAATTTATAAGGATTGAATATGAAGAAGATGAAACAATGATCAATCCTTTAGAAAAAACACAATATATTCAATTTGTATTAGAAGGAACGTTATTGATTTCTTTTATTGATCAAGAGGGAAGACAAACTGTAGTTTCTCAAAGTGAAGAATTATGTATTTTAGGTGATATGGAATTTGTTGATGATTTAAATCCGATGTTTTTTGCGGAAGCAAAAACAAAGGTCAAAACGTTGGCGCTATCTTTAAAAGATAATAAAGAAAAGCTTAATCAAGATATAAAATTTCTACATACACTTTTAAATTCAATCGTTTCTAAATTAAAACAATCATCAACCAATCAATTTGTTTATCAAAGTATTGAAGAACGTTTTTTATATTATTTGAAATATTATTGTTATGGTTCATTAAAAAGCATTGAAGAAGCCACAAATTATCTTCATTGTAGTCGAAGACAATTACAAAGAATCTTAAAGAAGCTTTGTGATGAAGGAAAAATGATTAAAGAAGGTAAAGGAAAGTATAAAATAAAGGGGTGAAATTTTTCACCCCTTAAAATTAAGCATTTAACATTTTGTTAGCAAGTTTTTTAGCCACAACGACTAATAAAACAGCAACTGCAGCAAGAATAGCTGAACCAATGAATCCCATCACATAAGATCCTGTAGCATCAAAGAAACTTGCGGAAATCTTAGGACCAACGAAAGCCCCAATACCATAGCCAATAAAGATCAAACCATAGTTTCTGTTATAATATTTAGAACCAAAGATTGTTTTAACCATTGGTGCGAAAACAACAAGTAATCCACCAAATGAGAAACCAACTAAAGCAATACATGCGACAAAGTATGCAAATGAATGAGCTACTGTTAGCATAAGCATTGAAATACCATTTAAAATCAAGACAAGAATTAAAGAATTCCATCCTTTTAACTTATCATAAATAACACCAAATGATAAACGACCAAACATATTAAATAAAGTCATTAAACTTACACATAAAGCCGCATCCATCGCTGATAAACCAATTTGAGTTTGAGCAATTGGTGATGTTGCAGAAACCATCATTGTTCCAGCAGCATTAGCAAAAATAAACATTACTAATAATACCCAGAAGATTGAAGTTTTAACCATTTGAGGAATATTATAATCTTTTGTATGTAATTCTTTGCTTTGTTGTGCACTTGGTACCCAACCTTTAGGAGTCCATCCATCAGGACAAGGAACAATCATCCAAGCAACAGCTCCAACACCGATTAAGAATACAACACCTAAAATTTTACAAGCCATTGGTGCTCCAAAGTTATCAATTAACATTTGAGCGATAGGTGACATAATGAAAGGTCCACAAGCAGCTCCAGCTTGAACTAAACCAGAGATAGAACCACTTTTATCTGGGAACCATTTTAATGCTGTTGGTAAACATGCAGGATAAATTGTTCCAGCACCAGCACCAGCAATGACACCATAAGCAATATATAAGAATGGAATAGATGAAGCAAAACCAGTTAAGATCCATCCTCCAGCAAATAAAACTAAACCAATATAAATAGCTACTCTTGGTTGTAATTTTTCAGCTAAAATACCACCAAGGAAACCTACTGCACAGTAGATAAACATATAAATTGTGTATGCCATTGAAAAATCTGAATTACTCCATCCAAATTGATTACAAAATGGCAAACAGAATAAACTAAAGAAGGCAGTGGCAGAAGTGAATAAACTTTGAATCCAAACTCCTGCAAAAACACGCCAACGTGTTGCTTTTGTAATTTTCATATTCTCTTTTCTCCCTTTATTATTGTAAAGTACCTAAATCAAGTGGTACACCTTGTCCATTAAATTTACCAGCTTCTCTACTAGTTCCTAACCAGTAAACCATACTAGCGATATCTTCTACTTCAAGGAATGGAACTCCTGCATACATTTCTTCAACAGATTTGAAATCTTTACCAGTTAAATCGTTAATGAATTTAACATAATCCATTGTTTCACACATTGGAGTTTTAACTTTAGTAGGACATAAAGCATTAACAATAATTCCTTTAGAACCCACTTCTTTAGCAAGAGTTTTAGTTAATCCTAAAATACCCCATTTACTCATACAATAAGTAGCTAATTGAGGAGTACCATATAAACCAGAAGTTGATGAAATATTAATAATACGACCAAATCCTTGTTTTAACATATATTGAGCAGCATATTTATCAGTACGCCAAGTACCAATTAAGTTAATATCCATTACTTTTTCAACTTGTTCATCAGTTAATTCCCAAGTATAACCGAAGTTAATAACACCAGCATTAGCAATCACAACATCTAAACGACCAAATGTTTCCCATGCTGAAGCAAATAATGCTTCCATATCTTCAGTAGAAGTAATGTTTGCTTTTTTAGCTAAAACTTTTGCTCCTTTTGCTTCACAATTTGCAATTGTTTCTTTAAATGCTTCATGAGATGGCTCTAACATATCAGCCAAAACAACATTAAATCCGTTTTCAGCATATTTGTAGGCATGAGCACGACCTTGTCCCATTGCTCCACCTGTAATAAGAACAACTTTTTTTTCTTCCATAATTTTTCTCTCCCTTTGTTATTTATTTAACATCACATGTTATTTTTTTAACAAAGTCATTTTAAACTCTCAAACGATTTGAGAGTCAAGGGGGTAAAAAAGTATCAAATAAGGTCAAAAAAGAGGAAAATATGTTATAATTTGGTGAAAACTTTAAAACAATTTGAAGGTTGGGGGATTATGTACAATACTTATACAATAGGAGAACTTGCTAAAATACTAGGAATTACAGCTGAAACAATTCGTTATTATGAAAGAAAAGGAATCATTGCGCCCATCCATGATCAAGAAACAGGATATCGCTATTATACAACTTGGGATCTTCATATGCTGATTCGTGCACGTTGTTATCTTGGCTTTGGATTATCAATTGAAGAAACAGCGGGAATACTCCAAAGTAAGTCTTTAGAAGAAATTGATGATTTATTAGAAGAACAAGAACAAATCATTCAAAAGAATATTATTTATCAAATGAATTTATTAAAAAGACTACGTACCAATCGAAAACTCATTAGTCGAAGTGAAAACTTAAACTTTACTTTACAAAAAAGACCAGGAATCTATCGTATTGATACACAAAAATGTTATACGATAGATTTAAAGAAAGAAGAACGTGAAGAACTTAAAGAATTTTGTCAAAAAATACCATTTGTTTTTTCTACGGCACTTTTTCCTAAAGAACATATTGAAAATGAAAATAAGGAATTCTACTATGGAATAGGGGTAGAGGAAGAATTTGCGGGAGTACTTGATATCAAGGAAAGTGAATATGTTCATTACTATCCTGAACAGTTATGTCTTTATATGTGCGTTCCTTCTCGTTCGAGTCAAATACTGACATATGAGGTTTTACAGCCCGCCTTTGATTATATGGAAAAAAATAATCTCCAACTCGCAGGAGATGTGATTTCTCAAGTGGTTTCAATGTGGAAACCAGAAGAAGAATATTTTAATTATCATAATATTTGGATTCCCATCAAATAAAAAAGCAATTTCGACCGAAATTGCTTTTTATCTTGTTCTTTGTAATGATTTTTTAAGAATAGAATCATCGATAAAGCGAATATATGTTTCTAATGTCTTTTGTCCATAAGTAAAACGTAATTTTGTTTTCTTTGGATAAGTGACTCTTTTAATTTTTCTATAATCAAATAAAACACGACCAATTAAAACTTGTTTTTGTCCAAAGAAAATAATCCATTGAATCATTAAATAGAAAACAAAAGAATAAATTGTGAAAGCATTTAATGGTAAATAAACACTATCAACATCGCCACTTAATAAATGCGTAATCATGTAATAAATACAATAAACAAGCATTACTAAATAAATAACAATAATGATTGCATAGAATATTTTTCCTTGCATGTTTAAACCACAAACCATGGTATCATCTTTCTTCTTTGTTTTAATAATTGTAGCTACGAAATTAATGACAAGATAAGTAATCCACACTAAAATAACAGCTACTAAAATAGGTAATAAATATTTTAAATCTCCCATAAAAGACGCTCCTTTAAATAATTACCTTATTATTATACAAGAAAAAACAAAAATAGTATAGTAGGAAAAATACCTATTAATAAGGCAAATATGTTACAATGATAAAAAAGGAGAACACAATGGAAATTACAAAGGAAATATTAGAAAGTATTTTAGATGCTTATAGTTATGAAATTGTTTTTGTTGATCGACAACATATTGTGCGCTATATGAATAAAACAGCTAAAGAAAGATATGGTGAGCGTGTGAAAATCAATCAAAGTTTATTTAATTGTCATAGTGAAAACTCTAAAGTTAAAATTGAAGAATTTTTAAAGAGAGCCGATGCTGGTGAAGATGAAATGTTTGAAACTTATAATACTAAAACAGGTGAAAGAGAATTCTTTGTACCTGTTAGAGATTCTAATAAACACGTCATTGGTTATTTTGAAAGACATGAGATGCCTTGGGATGAAAGCAATCTTAAAGTTCCTGTAACTGAATATTGGAAACATAGAAGATAGCTTTGCTATCTTCTAATAGTTTCTAGCATAATATTCATCAAAAGTTAGACCACTTTTTTCTATTTTTTGGGCTAGGTCTTTTCCTACATAACGAATGTGCCAAGCTTCATAACTATACCCTGTTAGTTCTTCTTTATCTTTTGGATAACGTAAGATAAAACCATAATTACTTAGTTGGCTTAAAAACCAAGAATATTGAGGGTGATTTTCGACTTCTTCATATTTATATTGATCTAAAGCAATATCTAAGCCTAACCCCGTTGTATGTTCACTATGGCCGGGACGTGAACAAGTTTCATCTGCTCTTTCTACACTATAAGTTTCTACCATATGGTTATAAATTTCTTTTTGCCAAACTGTTGAACGATAGCCTGAAGTCACATACAGTTCAAAACCTTTATTTATACAAGCTTGTTTTAAAGCTTGAAAATCATCATAAACCACTTTTCTAGCAGTATGTTTACTATAAGAACTTCCATAAGTACCTGCGTTTGTATTTATTTCAACAAGATCACTCGGTTCATAGGTTTCATCTAATTGATAATATTTATTAACAATTGTATTTAAATCATTAGGATGTTCTTGTTTGATGATTTTTCCATAAAAATCAAAATCACGATTCATATTTACAAGTGTAATAACTTCTTTTTTACTTAGAGCTTGGTGTGCTTTTTGGTAGGTATCATATCTTTCTTTATATTCTTGATGATAAAAACTTATTTCAGGTGTTTGTTTCTTTTTTACCATTTTTACTTCCTGAGTATTCTTTTTAGGAAAGAAAAAACCAATACCACCAACCATACAGATTATTAATATTAATAGACTTATTCTTTTCTTCATATAAACCTCACATTTCTATATCAATATCATCATTACTAATCATTTGTTTAACATAATTTTTGAATTCTTTAATGATATCAGCTTGATCTTTTAAAATACTATGTTGACTAGCAAGAGTAGAAGTATATTCTTTAAGTGAATAAATAGTTACAACATTATCATTATAATGATTGACAAGAGGAACATATTGAATATTTTCAATACTGATTTCATCTTCTTTTTTAACAAAATCAAAACATACCATTCCTTCTAACTGATTATAAACATCTTTCATCGTACTTAAAAAATTACCTAAAGAATAAATAACAAGTGTATGATTGATTTTTTCAATAGGTTGAATTAAATGAGGATGATTTCCAATTACAACATCAACACCTAAATCAGCAAAATAATGAGCATATTCTTGTTGTAAATCAGATAATTCACTATGTCCTTCTTTACCCCAATGAACAGCTACAATAACTACATCACTTTGAGCTTTAGCGTTGTTTACATCTTCTTTAATTTGTTCCTTATTTAATTGTCCTAATATATAAGGATACGTTTTTAATTGTTTTTGAATAGATTTATAGTTGGTTGTTTCATTAACACCAAAAGTATAAGCTAAAAGACTAAAACGAATTCCGTTTTTTTCAATGACTCTTATTGTTTGCCGGTCTTCTTGATTTTCATATAGCCCAGAAAAGAGAATATCGGAATGTTGTTTCCAAATATGTGCAGATGATATCAAAGCATTTTTTCCTAGATCCATGGAATGATTTGTAGCACTAGAAACCATATTAAATCCTGTATCTTGTAGATCATCAATTAAAGATTCAGGAGAATTAAAATTAGGATAGCCTTTAATTCCATAAGAATCACCAGCAATCAAAGTTTCTTGATTAATATAAGCTAAATCATGATCAGAAATATATTTTTTTATATTTTGATAACAAGGTTTAAAATTATAAGTTGTATCATTTCCCTGTTTTAAGGCATATTGATAAACATTTTCATGGATAATATTGTCTCCTACTGCAACAAAGGAAACAGTAGGGTAGGATGTGTTTTTTTTATTTTTTTTATGTATTGTTCTAGGTTGGATAGGAGTAGAATAATAAGAAAATATAAAATAAAAAAGTAAACATAGTGTTATTAAGAAAGTAATTGAAACAAAGAATATTTTTTTCTTATTTATTTTTTTCATATATTTTCCAGCCTTTCCTTTTGATTATAAATATATTATTATTAATTTAATAAAAAATAAACATTTTGGAGAAAAAAATGAAAAATAGTGAAACATGTGAACGATATGAAATAGAATACCAAAACGCCGATTATTATGGTGAATATAAATATGCGGATTTATTATCAAAGCTTTCTAATCTTGCAACTAAAAATGCGATGGAAATAGGTTTGTGGAAGGAAAGTTTTAATGGAAAATATGGTTGGGTATTAGTTAAGCAAACAGTTAAATTAAAAAGACCACTATTAGTAGGAGAGGAACTGATAGTTTCTACCCGTGCTAAAGGGGAAAGAAAAATTCAATATTTTAGAACCTATGATTTAAAAATCAATGATGAAGTTGTAGGAGGCATTTATTCTATTTGGACATTAATAGATATTGAAAAAAGAAGAATTGTCAGACCACAAAAAGTAGGAATTACAATTCCTGAATGTGAAGAATATTCGAGTTTTGTAGAAAAATACGAGCCGCTTTTAGATATAGAGACTCAAAAAGTTCAAACAAGAGAAGTCATGTATAGTGATATTGATTTAAATAAGCATATGAATAATGCAAGATATCTTGAATGGGTCATGGATCTTCTTCCTCAAAACGTATTAGAAAAATATTTTATTGGAGAAATGACAATGCACTATCAAAAGGAAATTGCTCCAGAGAGTATTGTGGATTTATATTATGGGCAAGAAGATGATCATTTTAAAATAGAATTTAAGATTGCAGAACAAATACATTTTGTTATATCAGGAAGATTTAAAGAAAAGAAAGAATAATGGATAAAGTTATATCATAATATACTAAGAAAAAAGTGATTCTCATTTAAAATAAGAATCACTTTTCTTATCTATTAATACATTGCAGGAGTTGGAACTTCGTTTTTAGAAGTATCTTTTGCATCGGCAATACCTGCTTCGGTTGTAATGAATAATGAAGCAATACTGCAAGCATTTAATAATGCGCTACGAGTGACTTTAGTTGGATCAATGATTCCTTTTTCAAACATATCGACCCATTGTCCATTTTTAGCATCAAAACCATAATTCTTTTGCGCAGTTTTTTGGCTTTCAACAATATCTTCTGCATTATATCCAGCATTTTCAGCAATTTGTTGAATTGGAGCAAATAAGGCTTCCATGACAATATGAATACCTTTTTGAACATCTACATTATCAGATTTTAATTGAGGTTTAACTTCTTTATATGCTTCTACTAAAGCAGCACCACCACCAATAACAATACCTTCTTCAACAGCGGCTTTAGTGGCATTTAAAGCATCTTCAATACGTAATTTCTTTTCTTTTAATTCACTTTCAGTTGTTGCGCCAACTTTAATTGTTGCCACACCATTTGATAATTTACCCAAACGTTCTTTTAATTGTTTTTGATCATAAGAAGAAGTTGTTTTCGCTAATTGATTTTCAATACTTTCAATACGTTGTTTTAAACTATCTGATGGATTATTACCAGCAATCATTGTTGTATGATCTTTTGTAACGATTACTTTTTTAATTGTTCCTAATTGATCAAGAGTAACATCTTTTAATTCCATAGAAATATCTTTATTAATAAAGGTACTACCAGTTAAAGCAGCAATATCTTGTAATAATTCTTTTTGATTATCTCCAAATCCAGGAGCTTTTGTTGCGACAACATTGAATGTTCCTCTTAGTTTATTTAAAACAAGGGTTGAAATAACTTCGTTTTCAAAGTCATCAGCAATTAATAATAATGGTTTATTACTTTGAACGATTTGTTCAAGAATTGGAAGAATTTCTTGTAAATTATTGATTTTATGATTTGTAATAAAGATATAAGGATTTTCCATTTCAACAGTCATTTTATCATGATCTGTGACCATATAAGGAGAAACATATCCTTTATCATATTGCATACCTTCATTGATTTCTAAGACGTTGTCAAAACTATTAGATTCATCAACGTTGATAATTCCATTTTTACCAACTTTATCCATTGCTGAAGCAATCAATTGCCCAATTTCTTCATTACCAGCTGAAATAGTCGCTACTGAAGCAATATCTTGACTTGTTTCTACTTTATGTGAATTTTTCAAAACAACATCAGCAACTTCTTTACCTGCTTTTTCAATACCTTCACGCATTAAAACAGGATTAGCTCCTTTATCTACAGCTTTCAATCCATTCACGATCATATTTCGAGCAAGAATAGTTGCTGTGGTTGTACCATCACCTGCTACATCATTAGTTTTATTGGCTACTTCATATACAAGTTTAGCACCCATATTTTCAAATTTATCTTCAAGTTCTATTTCCTTAGCGATACTTACACCATCATTTGTAATTAATGGAGAACCATAACCTTTATCTAAGACCACATTACGTCCTTTAGGACCTAATGTGACACTTACCGCATCCGCTAAAACATTAACACCTTTTAACATTGATTGACGTGCATCATTTGAAAATCTTACTTCTTTACTCATAAATATCTGCCCCCTTATTCAAACTTAGCAATAATATCTTTTTCATCAATAACAATATAATCTTGATCCTCAACAGTCACTTTCGTACCTGAATATTCTTTGTAAATAACACGATCATTTTCTTTTAATGATGAAGTACATTCATCACCAACGGCAATGACATTTGCAATCGAAGGAACTTCTTTCTTTTCAGTCGATAAAACAATTCCACTTGCTGTCTTATTTTCTTTTTCTTCTTTTTTTATTAATACAAATTTATGCAATGGTTTAATCATACTATTCACTCCTTTAGCACTCACCATATCCTTGTGCTAATTTGTATTATAGACTCTTATGTTAACTGAATATGAATTTTTTAGCATTCTAGCAAATCAAGTGCTAAACATAGTTACAAAAAAGTGCCTACTTTACCAAATAAAAAAGATATTTTAAGATGTTGATGAAAGGAAGGATAAGAAATGATTAATAAAGAAAATTGGAAAGAAAATTATACACATATTTCAAATGAAGTTATTGATAATGAAAAGGTTTTAAGAGTTGTTAAAAGTGGAAAGATTAATGAATATGATGAAAATACGTACGCTAAATTAGTTGATTCATCATTTCATAATGGAATTATTGAAGTAAAGATGCTTAGTCGTTTATTAAAAGAGGCACCAGATTTTGCGAGAGGATTTATTGGTATTGCATATCGTATTCATGAAGATGATACAAAATTTGAATCATTTTATGTAAGACCTACAAATGGTAGACAATGTGATGACCCGGTAAGGAAACAACATGGTTGTCAATATTTTTCTTATCCAACCTATACATTTGCCTATTTTAGAGAACATGACATTACAAAATATGAAAATCAAGTAGACATTGACTTAAATGAATGGATTAGTTTAAAAGCGGTGATTGAAGATGAAAAAGCAATTTTCTATTTAAATGATGATCTTCAACCATTATTAGTGGTCGATCAAATGATTCATGATAAATCAATGAGAGGAAATATTGGTTTCTTTGTAGATGTTGGAACAGAAGCTTTCTTTAAAGATTTAAAAATTACTTATTTTGATTAAAAGATAATTTCTAGAGGTCTAACAGCGTTAGACTTCTTTTTTTATGGCTTTCATATTTTGTAATATTTAACCTTTTAAATGGTAGAGATGTTAAAATTATATTCAATATCTTTTTTTGATGAGATTAGGAAAATTATTGCATTTTTAAATGTAGAAGGTTTCCTTTTGACAAAATTTTAATTTGGTATAATAAAGATAGAGGAAGGTGGAAATACCAATGAGAATGTATCTAATTATGAAAGATTTTATAAATTCAAATATATATCTCTCACTAGATTACTTTGTTCAAAAGTATGATGTTTCAAAAAGAACGATTCAAAATGACTTATCATACTTAATGCGTATTTCTCCTCGAAAAGGTTTTACATTTCATAACAAAAGAGGTTCTGGATATCTCTTAGAAATAACAAATGAAGAATTGTTTAAAGATTTTATGGAAAGCTTAAATGAAGGTATTTATTTTCAGGTTAAAGAAAGACCAGCACAAATTTTAGCTTATCTTGCTATTCAAACTGGATATATTTCTATGAATAACATTGCAGATACTTTTCAAGTATCTAAGACTGTTATAAAGCATGATATGAATGATGTTGAAAATCTAGCAAAGAGTTATCATTTTGAATTAGAAAGAAAAACACATTATGGTATTTTGTTACGTTATGAATTGACATCTTTTAAAAAGTACTTAGTTGAAGAATATTTAAATCAAAATGTTTTTATTCAAACGGCAGTAAATGATGTTATTGAAGAATTTAATGACATTGAACAAAAGTTAATTAGACAGTTGAATAAAGAAGGATTGAAAATCAACTATAATGAACTTTTAAATGTGATTGAGTATTTAAAAATTGTTATTTATATTGCACATAGACAAGATGAACAAAAAGAGGAATTTATTTTTGATAAAAATAATGAAATTCATCGAATTGTTGAATTCTTAGTTGGAATATTAGAAAAGAAATATGCTATAGGATTAAGTAAAAAAAGCATAGAAGAGATTTTAAAAGTTTTACAAAAAAATATAAAAAGAGAAATAGGTTCAATATCTTCTTTTACAAATTATTTAAAAGAAGACATTGAAGAATTTATAAAACAAATAGATGAAAAATATGATACGAAATTTCTTGAAGATGAAGACTTTAAGAAAATGTTGTTAACACATGTTTCATTATTAATAGATAGATTACATAATAAAATTTCATATCAAAATCCATTAGCCAATGAGCTAAATATTACATACCCAATGATGTTTAATATCGCTCTTCAATTTTGTAGCATGTTACATGAAAAATACAACGTTGAAGTGACATTTGATGAAATTGGTTTTGTAGCGATGCATTTTGCATCACATATGGAAAAGGAAAAACAAGGTAAATTGTTATCTTATAATCGTATTGGAATTGTTTGTTCATCAGGTGGTGGAAGTGCTTATATGATCAAGATACAAATTGAATCATTATTTCCTCAAGCAGAGGTACAAACATTTTCATTTTTACAACAAGATGAATTGAAAACATTTCAACCTGATTTAATTTTTACAATCATGCCTTTATCTCAAGAAATCAAGGCACCAATTATTTATATTAAAGAACTACTTGATGATAGAGATTTAGTTAAGATTAAACAAATTTTACAATGTGAAGAATATGATCCTTATACTTTGATTCAAGATAATCCTATGTATTATTCATTTTTTTCTAAAGATTTTTTTAAATTTATAGAAGCAGATAGTTATGAAAATATTATTCGGATGATGGGGCAAGAATTAGAGGAAAAAGGTTATGGTAAAAAAGGCTATACTGATTTGATTTTTGAACGTGAATCGTATGTAAGTACTATTTATACAAATGGAGTTTGTATACCCCATCCACTTGAAACAGATGCACTTAAAAATATGATTTCTGTAGCTATTTTAAAGAAACCATTTGTACAAAATGGCAAAGAAATAAAAATAGTTTTTATGATTTGTTTAAAGAAAGATCAAGTTGAAATGTATAAAGTAATAACTAAAAAGTTATATCGTTTAATGCAAAAGAGTAATTATGTTGAAATGTTAACGAAGGTTGATTCTTTTGAAGAAATGATGAATTTAATGAAAGAAATAGGAGGTGGAAATAATGAATAGTGAATTACTAAAAGAATTGAGTAATGCTGATAGTGTAGCATCAGTAGAAGATGAAGTAAGATCGATTCTCTATCGAGAATTAGCAAAATATAGTGATGAAGTTTTTAGTGATCGTTTAGGAAGTATTATTTTTCATAAAAAAGGGACTTCACCAAATCCTTTAAAAATCATGTTTTGTGCTCATATAGATGAAGTAGGTTTTATGGTAAGACATATTTCTGATATTGGTTTTGTATATTTAGTAGCTTTAGGTTCAGTTTTAAATAAAAGCAAAGAAATGCAAATGGTTAGAATTACGACGCAAGATGGTAAAAAAGTGGAAGGCTTATTAAATGTGACTAAAGATAGCAACGGTAACGTTAAAGAAATGTACGTTGATATTGGAGTTGATAGTGCAGATGAAGTAAAAGCTTTAGGAATTGATGTTGGTGACATGGTTTGTTTTGCTAGTGAAGCAAGACATATTCAAGATAAAGTGATTGCTGGCAAGGCAATGGACGATCGAACAGGATGTTATGTCATGATAGAAGCGATGAAAAGAATTCATGGAAATGTTGAAAATGATATTTATTTTGTAGGAACAAGTAGTGAAGAAGTTGGTGTAAGAGGTGGTAAAACAGCGACTCATCTTATTGATCCTGATATTGTTTTTGCACTTGATGTTGCGAATAATCCAGAACTTGTTAAAAACTATACGAATCATCGTTTAATTGGTAAAGGGCCAATGATTGTTCATTATGACAAAACCCTTTCACCAAATAAAAAATTGATTAAATATGTTAAAGAATTAGGCAATGAACATGGAATACCTTATCAAAGCGATATGTTCGGTGGAGGAGGAACAGATGCTGGAAATGCACACTTAGAAAAAGGTGGACGTTTGGCACTTGTTTTAGGAATACCACTTAGATATTGTCATGGATCTTATTCATTTGTTCATAGTGATGATTTAGAAAGTTTGACACAGTTAGTTAACTGCTTAATAGATCATTTGACATATCAAGATTATCAAAATTTTATTAATTTTATTGGAGGATAAACAAATGACAGAAACGGAACAAATTATTGTAGGATTAATTTCTTCAGCTGGACAAAGCAAATCTTTAGCTTTTGAAGCGTTGAAGAAAGTAAAAACAGGTGAATATGATGAAGCAAGAAAGATATTAGAACAAGCTAAAGAAGCTGATTTACAAGCTCACACTGTTCAAACAAAGCTTATTCAAGCCGAAATGTCAGGCTCTGGAAATAAGCCAGAAGTTGGGTTATTAATGGTTCATGCACAAGACCATTATATGACTTCTCAATTAGCAAGAGATCTAATTGAAGAACTAATAAATGTATTTGAAGCAAAGGAGGGTAAATAATGAGAATTGTATTATGCTGTGCAGGTGGACTTTCTACAACAATGCTTATGAATAGTATGAAAGATACAGTACATAACAGTGCAAAATTAAATGATGCTGATTTTGATTTTATCGCTATTCCAATTGATATTCTACAATCTGAAGCAGACAATTGTGATGTTTTAGTTTTAGGGCCACAAGTTGCACATAAATTAGATGCAGTAAAACCTATCATCGAACCTCGTAAGATTCCTTATGTTATTGTTGATCAAGAAACATATGGAAAAATGGATGGGGCAACTGTCATGAAACAAGCGTTAATTGCGCGTAGAAAAGCAGATTTAAAAAAATAATTTTATGGGGAGGAAAAAAACGATGTACTCAAAATTTGAGAACTTTATGAAAAAGTATTTAGCACCGCTTGCTGATAAAATGGATAAAGAAGTTCATTTGAGCGCTGTTAAAAAAGCAATGGTTGCAATGACACCGTTGTTAATTATCGGTAGTTTTTGTTTGATTCCAGAAGCAATTCCAAATATGATTGGAGAAAAACATGTAATTTCTCAATGGATCTTAGCAAATTTGGATATTATCTATATTCCTTATAATGTAGGTATGGCTTTAATGTCAGTTTATGTTACTGTAATTATTGCATATCAATTAGCTACCTCTTATAAGTTAGATATTCCAGGATGTGTAACAATGGGATTAGTCTCATTCTTAATGTTAGTTGTAGAATTCACAGAAGATGGTGGAATTTCTAAAACTTATTTAGGACCTAAAGGTTTATTCTGTGCAATGTTTGCAGGATTTATCGCTGTTGAATTATTCCGTTGGTGTAAAAAGAAAAACTTTACAATCAAGATGCCAGATACAGTACCTGATTTCGTATCTCGTTCTTTTGAAATGATTCCTATTTCAGTAATCATTATTGGGTTCTTCTTAATTGTACGTATTGTTTGTGTCAATGTATTAAATACAATGCCACCATTAATCTTTACAGCAATCTTTGCACCATTAGTAGGATCTATGGATAATCCAATTGCTTATACTTTCTTAAAAATGTTACAAGCTTTAATATTCTTCTTTGGTATTCATCCATCAGTATTAAGCCCAATTACAAGTCCAATTTCGACTCAATTCTTAGCAGAAAATATTGCTGCTGTTCAAGCTGGTCATGTAGCAACTCACTTCTATGCTCCTGGACCTGAATCAGCATTTGGTAACTTTACAGGTAGTGGTGTTACTATTGGTTGTGTATTCTGGTGCTTAATGAGTAAGAATAAAGCTTTAAAACAAGTTGGTAGATTATCATTTATTCCAGCATTATTTGGAATTAATGAACCAATTCTATTTGGTGCGCCAATCGTATTAAATCCAATGTTCTTTATTCCATTTGTTATTTGTGGTGGTATTATTGGTTCATTAGGTGGATGGGCGATGTATTTAGGTATTATGAAATGTTCAACCTTTACACCACCATATGTAGGTGTATTCCTAGAAGGATTCTTAACGAATATGGATCCTATGTCTATAGTTGTTAATGCAGTACAATTAATACTATCTATTTTAATATGGTATCCATTTGTTAAATCATATGAAAAGACTTATGGTAATAAAGAAGAAGAAACTAATGCTATCAGTGCAGAAGATGCAGCTATCTTAGACGATTTAGACTTAGACTTCTAATTAATAGGCAAGTTTCGACTTGCCTTTATTTGTAGGAGGATTAAAAATGGCAAAAAGAATAAATAAAATACAAGAATTTTTAGATGAAAAAGATATAGATGCTTTATTAATTAAAAGTAAAACAGTAAAAAAATGGATGAATACTATGACTGGTAGTGGTTGTCAAGTATTGATTACAAAAGAACATGGCTATTTAATTGTAGATGGGCGTTATATTACAGAAGCCAAAGAAAAAGAACATGATTTAGAAATTATATTACATAATCCACATTTAACGGGACGTAATTATTTAGGGACAGTAGAAGAAATATTAAAAAAAGAAAATTGTAAAACGCTAGGGGTAGAAGCGTATCAAGTATTAGTTAAGGAATATCAAGAAATAGAAAAATTAGGGATAGAAGTTCTTTTATTGGATCAAGAAATTGCTCATCTTCGTATTGTTAAAGAAGATGAAGAAATTGAAGCTATGAAAAAATCAATTGCAATTACTGATGAAATCTATCAAAAAGTAATTGAACACATTCATGTAGGAATGAGTGAATATGAAATTAGCGCTTTAGTACAATATTATTCAATTGCATCTGGTGCACAACAAATGTCTTTTGATACAATAGTAGCAACAGGTGAAAGAACAGCCTTACCACATGGTCGTCCAACTTCAAGAAAAGTAAAAGCTCATGAACCTATTATGATTGATTTTGGTATTCAATATCAAAATTATCAATCAGATATGACACGTATGTGTTTTATTGGAGAACCTGATCCAAAAATCAAAGAAATCTATGATGTTGTTTTAAAGGCACAACTCGCTGGTCTTGGTGCTATTAAAGCAGGAGCTAAGGGAAAAGATGTAGATAAAGCAGCTAGAGATGTGATTGAGACTGCAGGTTATGGTGAATATTTTAATCATGGTTTAGGACATGGATTAGGAATTGGTGAAGATGGTGAAGGACCAACTTTAAATTCAAAGAGTGAAACAGTTTTACAAGAACATATGATGATGTCTTGTGAACCAGGTGTTTATGTTCCTGGTGTTGGTGGTGTTCGTATTGAAGATGATGTTGTTATTATTGATGGTATAGGTGTACCATTAAATAAAACAACAAAAGATTATATTATTTTGGAGGATAAATAAATGAAGTATGATTTTAATGAGGTTCATAATCGTTTAGGTACTTATTGTACACAATGGGATTATATACAAGATCGTTTTAATAAAAAGGATTTAATACCATTTTCAATATCTGATACAGATTTTATTATTCCTAAACCTATTACTGAAAAAATATTTGAAGTGGCACATCATCAAATTTATGGATATACAAGATGGAATCATCATGATTTTAAATCGTCTATTACAGGATATTTTGAAAGAAGACATCATACACATATTGAAGAAGATTGGATCTTATATAGTCCTACTGTGATGTATTCAGTTTCCTTATTGATTCGTTTATTAAGTCAACCTCATGATAAAGTATTAACATTTGAACCTATGTATGATTCATTTTATACAGTTATCCAAGATAATGATAGACAATTAGTTGCTCATCGTTTAATATCAAAAGATGGGACATTTGAAATAGATTTCGATCTTTTTGAAAAACAAGTACAAGAATGTCAATTATTATTACTTTGTTCTCCACATAATCCAACAGGAAGAATTTGGACAAAAGAAGAAATGGATCAAATAATAAAGATATGTAAAAAATATCAAGTAAAAATTATTTCTGATGAAATTCATATGGATATTCAATTAAGAGATAGAAAACATATCCCTTTATTATCTTATATTCATGAATATGATGAACTTTATACAGCAGCTTCATCTAGTAAAACATTTAATACACCAGGATTAATTGGTTCATATTTAATGATACCAAATGAAGAAGTTAGAGAAAAATTCTTGATGCATACAAGAAGAAAAGATTTCTTAAATTCTGTAAGTATTTTTGGTATGTATGCGACAATGATAGGTTATACACAATGCGATGATTATATTGATCAACTTAATGATTATATTAAAGAAAATATGAAAATTGTAGAAGAATTTATAAAAGAAGAGTTGCCTGATTTTAAATTTAAAACACCAGATGGAACTTATTTAGCTTGGATTGATGCAAGAGATGTTCCATATACTGCTGAAGAAATACAAGATGCTTTAGTGAATGTTGGTGGAATTGGGATTATGAAAGGTGAAATTTATGGTGGCCCAAAATATTTAAGAATGAATATAGGGTGTCCACAATCTAAATTAAAAGAAGGATTGCGAAGATTTAAAATAGCAATGGATGCATTATATTCAAAATAGGAGGTATTTATTATGCATTATTTATTAATTAAAATTCAATTACTGTGGGCTAAACATACAAAATGGCTAGATAGAAATCCTGTAAAAGTTCCAGTAAGTAAACGTGTTATAGCTTATGCTATTGATTGGGCAGTTGGCGGTATTATTAGTGGTTTTCCTGCTGTTTTATTCTATGGGGGAGTTACTGGTAGATCAGATATGTTTAGTGATCTTTATGTTTTTCCTAGTTTAGGTTTTCCAACGTATTGGTCCTATCTTGCAGGTATATTATGTATTGTTGTGGCTTTTGTTTATTATATTTATATTCCTTATAAGAAATATCCAGGACAAACACTCGCAAAACATTGGTTAAAAATAAAGATTGTAAATAATGATGATTATAGTGATGTGAGTTTAAAAACTTTGATTATTAGACAAGGGGTTGGATTATTCTTATTAGAAGGTTCGGCTATTGTTGTTACTAATTATTTAAGACAAATGCTTACACTAGCAACAGGTTTCTATTTTGACTATTATTTAAAAATGATTGGTATGGTTATTACAATGATTTCAGGAGTTTTTGTTCTAGGATCAGCTTCTCAAAGAAGTATCCATGATTATCTTGCTAAGACAAGAGTTGTGGGTGAAGATGAAAAACCAGCAAAAATAAAAGAAAAAAAGAATAAAAAAAATAAAAAGAAAAAATAATGCATAATAGTAAAATATAAAGAACAATGTCTTATCATTACATTGTTCTTTTTTTATACAATTTGAATGAAAAGAGAATTGATGACTTCAGTCAGTTGAGCACATGAAATGTGCGAAATAGAAAACCACCTGCTATGCGGGTGGTGCAATAATAAATAGTGGCTAAAAAAGCAAATTCTTTAGCACATCGTCTTCACACCAAAGTATAGACGAAAAGTGATATATAATCAACGAAGGAAAGATATAGGAGAAATATTGAGAACACTCTGCCGATATAAAGGGGTGGAGATAATAGAAGGGCATTTGATGAGTGATCATGTACATATGTTAGTAATGATACCACCAAAGTTAAGTGTGTCATCATTCATGGGATACTTGAAAGGGAAATTCGCATTGATGATTTTTGATAGACATGCAAACTTGAAATATAAGTATGGAAATAGACATTTTTGGGCAGAAGGGTATTATGTGAGTACAGTAGGATTAAATGATCAAACCGTCGCAAAATATATAAGAGAACAAGAGTAACATGATATTGCAATGGATAAATTAAGTGTGAAAGAATATGATGGTCTTCAACTATTATTAGTGGTCAATCAAATGATTCATGATAAATCAATGAGAGGAAATATTGGTTTCTTTGTAGATATTGGAACAGAAGCTTTCTTTAAAGATTTAAAAATTACATACTTTGATTAACAAAGAATGTGATTATCAATTTTTTATTAAGTAAAGGATTAAATAATAAATTGATGTTAAAAAGTGCTATTACAAAATGTATTATCGTAATAGCCTTTTTGTATACTTTAAAATCTTATATTATATGAATTGATAAGATATAAAAATTAGATAAAAGGAAAAATATTTAACTGGTTAAATGACATATATACATAATTTTAATACCGTAGCTGTCAAATAGACGTATGTTGTTCATTTTTTTGAGAGTTAAAAGAATTAATATTTTCCTCTCATTAAATGTACAGAGGCAAGAATAATATCAATTATATATTTAATAGAATATTCATTATATTTATTTTCTAATGAAGGAACAATAAGCTTTTCATCGAAGAAGTTTATAGAAATATCATCATTACAAGTAATTAACCAAGTTTTGATATTAAGTTTTTTAATTTTTGATATAAGCTTTTTATCAAGCCTAAAGATTGTGCCATTAGTAGATATAACAATTAATAACTTTCCTTGAGAAAAATAAGTGTTTTCAAAATCAATATCACAAATAACAACTGGGATAAATAAAGAACTGAACTTTGTTTGTATATAATTGCAAATAATCCTATTGTCACCTTGAGCATAAAGATATATAACATTACTTTGTAAGATATCATTAACTAATTTATTTAGAAGAGAATTATTTAAATTGGTAGATATGTAGTCTATCATTTTTATAATATTGGTTGAAAATAACTTGATATTATGTGGCAAGTCATTTTCTTTAGAAAATATTGTAGTTTTTTCATTTATTTGTTTACTATAATCTAAGCATGCATCTCTAAACTCTAAATATGAATTGTATCCCAAATTTTTTACACATTTTGATATTTGCCCTTTCGATGTATAGCATTTTTTAGCGACATCTTCAATCGTTAAACGATTAATGATATGGATATTAGATTTAATATATGCACAAAATACATACATCGATGAAGTAGGGGCATATTTGTTTAAAAATTCATTGATTTTATCTACAAGCATAATAACTATTTCTCCGTTCTAGATAAATTATACTCAAAAAAATCTCATTGTCATTAAATACAATGAGATTTATATAATTACTATAACACGTTACCATTACTTTCAATTACTTTTTTGTACCAGTAAAAAGAATCTTTTTTATATCTTTTCCATGTTCCCTGACCATAATCGTCTGCATCTACATATATATAACCGTAACGTTTACTTCTTTCAGAAGTTCCAGCACTAACAATATCAATACATCCCCATGAGGTGTATCCAATAACGGGTATACCTTCGTCAATACATTTACCGATTTGGTCAATATGTTCCTTTAAGTACTTTATTCTATAATCATCGTGTATTTTTTTATCTGATGTAAGGATATCATATGTACCAAGACCATTTTCTGTAATAAAAATTGGTTTACGATATCTATCCCAAATTTCATTGATTGCTATTCTAAGTCCAATAGGATCAATCTGAAATCCCCAATCTGTAATTTCTAATGAATTGTTTCTTATTTTTTCAGGATGAAATTCATCATATCTTTTTTGTTCAGGAAGGAAGGCAAGAATTTTATCCTTTTTATTAATTTTTTCACCGGTACAATTACTGTAGTAGTAACTAAATGAATTGAAATCAACTGTATTTTTATTTATTATTTCTAAATCATCATATTCTATTTTAATATTGATCTTATTTTTTCTAAAATATTTTTTTGCATAAGAAGGGTATATTCCTTTTGATAATACATCAAAGAAAAAATAATTGATTCTATTTGCATTTTGTGTCAATAAGACATCTTTTGGAGAATTTGTATATGGATAAAATAATGACATACCTACCATAGATCCAATTTTGAAGTTTGGATTTATTTTTTTTGAAATTTTTTTAACTAAGGCACTTGCAACAAATTGATGATGTAACGCTTGAAAAGTTGCACTATTTGGATTGCATGTTTTTTCAATGAATATTGCAGCACCAGAATAGGGAACGTTTAATGACATATTTATTTCATTGAACGCAATCCAATACTTTACTTTATCTTTGTACCTTGTTAAACACGTTTTAGCATATTTTATAAATAAATCTATTAATTCTCTGCTTTGCCAACCATTATATTTTAATGCTAAATTTAAAGGGGTTTCGTAATGTGATAGTGTTACTAAGGGTTCGATGTTATATTTCAATAATTCATTAAACACATTGTCATAAAATTTTAATCCTTCTTCATTCGGTACTTTTTCTTCACCAGTAGGATAAATTCTAGGCCAACTAATCGACATTCTAAAACATTTAAATCCCATCTCGGCCATTAAAGCAATATCTTCTTTATAATGCTCATAAAAATGAGAACCTTCACGTTTAGGATAATATTCATTTTTGTGTAAGCCATGCAATATTTCATTAACGGTTTGGTAGGAAACAACTTCTGTATTTTTGCCTTTACTAATATTTTTTGGTACAAATTTTACCATATCAGCTGTACTTAGCCCTTTGCCATCTAAATTATAACCGCCTTCTAATTGATTGGCGGCAGTTGCCCCACCCCATAAAAAATTTTTTGGGAATGTACTCATTATTTATTTTCCTCCTTTTCTAGCGTTTGTTTGTTAGCCATATTGACAAAAGGAAGATAGATTAGTACACAAATTATAAATACAATAATAACGGAAAGTGCGGTTCCTAATGAGCCACCCGCGGATAAGAATGCTTTGATTGGTTGAGGTGTTGTCCATCCAACGTCTAATGTTCCGGGCAAAACGATACCAGATGATATTAATAGAGCACCAATTCCCATAGAAATAAGGGGCGACAAAATAAAAGGAACTATTAGTATTGGATTTAAAACAATTGGCATTCCAAAGATAATTGGTTCATTTATACAAAATAATCCGGGAATTAGAGATAACTTGGCCGTCTTAGTATAATCGTCTCTTTTCCAGTTGCTTTTTTTTGACAAGATTAATATAGCAACAATTAAAGCTAAGGTGTTTCCTGTTCCACCAATGCAGCCATAGTTTTCAAATAGTGTAAACCATGTGATTGGATAAGGTGAGCCGGCAACTGTTCCTGCTTGAGCAGCATATTGCAAATTAGCAACATTTAATGCAGAATATAATGCAACATGAATAGGTTGAACGGTAAATGTTCCATGAATACCAACTGACCAAAGAATCATAGCAATAAGTATTAAAATCAATGGTGTTATTGGAGAGGTACCTATCAATTGAATAGGAGATTTTAATATATTATATAATAGTGTATTAATTCCTTCTGGTTCAAAAAAATGAATAATGTAAGCAACTATTGCAAACATAAAAATAATAATTGAGGAAGGAATAACTACTCTAAACGAATTTGCAACTTCTGGTGGTACTTGAGCTGGCATTTTAATATGTAATTTTTTATTTTTAGATAATTTGCTAAATAAATACCCAACTAGTAGACCAATAAAAATTGCTACAAATAATCCATTTGCTCCTAGATAGGAATCTGTTAGCATATTATCTGTTTTAGGAGGATATAAAGTAAAAAATACAGCAAGGGCAATTAGACCAGTTTTTGTTTCATCTTCATGATGTTGTCGAGCCATGTTTTTTGCTATCAAAAATACAATGAAAATAGCCATAATATTAATTGTTCCATTTTGAATAGGAGATAAAATATCTTGATATTTATCTAATTCTGGAATGACAGAAATTAATAATTGTCCAATAAATCCTGTTGAATTAAAGACTACACAATTTATGCATACTGCTATTGATCCAACAAATGTTAAAGGAAAAATTTGTATAAATGCATCTCTAATTGCAATTAATCCTTTTATATTATTAAGTTTAACTGCAAAAGGAATAAAGTGCTTTTCAAAAAAGTCATTTAATTTTTTCATAGTTATCACCATCTTTCTATTATTTTTTATTTATTAGATGAATATTATCATTAAAAGAGATGAAATCATGATAATACACATAAAATAAATAAAAGTGTAAAAGTATCTCTTTATGCTTAAAGTATATATAGGAATACTTGTAAATTCAAAAAAGTTTCCATAATAGGAAACTTTTTTAATGCAACGAATATTCAAGTTATCTTATTATCTTTTCCATATCAAAAGGAAGTAAACATTCAATTTTTATTGTTTGATAAGTTAATGGATGAATAAACTCTAAACAATAAGCATGTAAAGCCATTCTTTTAATCATAGAAGAAGTTTTTCCATAAAGAGTATCTCCTATAATAGGATGATGTAAATGATTCAAATGAACTCTTATTTGATGTTTTCGACCAGTTTCAATTTGACATTTTACAAGTGTATAATTTCCTTTTGTTTTAATTTCTTTAAAATGTGTTAAAGCATCTTTACCTGTTTTAGAAATACACATTTTATTTTTACTATGACGGTCTTGACCGATAGGTAAATCAATAGTTATTTCTCTTTTAGGTAAATGTCCTTGAATGATAGCAAGATAGGTTTTCTTGATTTCTTTAGAAGCAATTAAAGCATCAAAGTAAGGTTGTAAAAGAGCACATTTACAAAACATCACCAAACCGGTCGTATCTCTATCTAAACGATGAAGATAACGAATCGGTAAATCTTGATAGCTTTGTTGGTAATAATAACTCACATAATTACAAAGAGTATTTTTTTTACTTTTATCATCAGGATGAATAATGAGGTTACTTGGTTTATTGACGACACAAAGCAAGTCATCTTCATAGATGATTTCTAAGGAGCTTTCTTCTTCGATAAAATCTCTGCCTTGTTCATAGGCTTTAATTGAAAGAATATCTTTATCTTTTAAAATGGTTTGATAATCAACATAAGTATTATTTAAAGTATAGTCTTTATTTTGACGAAGTAAGTGAATTGTTTTTTTAGAAAGATGCAGATAATGAAAGAATTCAAGAAGTGTCATTCCTTGAATTCTTTCATCAATTTCTATTACTAAATGATTCTTTTCTTTATGATAATGCATACACTGTTACTTTAATATCAATTGTGATATCTAAACCTTGTAAAGTATCTAAAACGCCACGTTTTTCTTTTTTAATATGATAATAGTGTGGTGTCATCATTAAAAGATTTAAAGCATCTTCACGATTAGAAATATGAACTTTTTCTTTAAAGTCATAACTTTTCACTTGATTAAAATCTAAACGAATATACTTATCACTCTTTACTTTGATTTCATCATAAATCAATTCTTTAATTTCAATTAAATGTTGATTATTAGCAGTAACATGAACAATATAACCATCTTCTTTTAATGCTCTTTTTAATTCATCTTGATTTACTACTGTAAATAAAGCACAGATAAAATCTAAACTATGATCTAAGATAGGAATATTTTTAGAATTTCCTACAAGCCAAGTAACATCTTTACGATAACGTGTCGCCATATCAATAGCAATCTTGGAAATATCTAAACCATAGATATCACTGTTTTCAAAATGTTTCTTTAAACCTTGAGTATAATATCCTTCTCCACATCCTAAATCTAAAATACTTAAATCATCTTGATGTTTGAATTCATCAATACACGTAATCACTTGATTTAAGATAGGATCATAATAACCTTTATTTAAATATGCTTTTCTCGCCACAAGAGATTCTTTACTATCTCCTGGGTTATTGGTAGCTTTATCAGGATTTAATAATAAATTGATATATCCTCTTTTAGAAATGTCATAACAATGATTGTTTTCACATTTAAGTGTTTTGTTCTCTAAATGAAGTTGTTGATGACATTTGGGACAAGCTAATAATTTCATAGTATCACCTCGAATGTATTATAACAAAAGACAATCTAAAAATTAACTGAATTTATGATGAATTTGTGATACTATTAAGGGCAAGGGAGGAATGCTTGATGTTTTTTAGAAAGAAACAAAAAGTAGACTTAGATGCTAAGTTTAAAGAAGTATATCATGAAGTAAATAAAATTACAGCTGATGCCGGAAATGAATTAGATGTGACCATCAAATATTCACAATTGAAATTGGCTTGTCGTAAGTATGATGAATTGATTGATTTAATTCATCAAGGAGCTAATTTTGAAGAAAAACATTTTCTTTCTTTAAAAGAAAGTGTAGAAGAAGAAACAAAGAGAGTAGAAGGTTTATTAGATGAAGATTAAAGCATATAAGAAGGATTTTGATTATACCTATACTTTAGGAGTTTTTGAAACGATTGAGTTATTAAAGAATCGTCCTGATCTTGTTTTAAGAGTATATATAAAAAGTAATTCTTATAAGAATAAAGGAATTCCTATTATTGATGAAATTTGTAGAGAAAAACATATTGAATTGATTGAAAGTGATAATACAATTCAAAAATTATCAAAAAAAGATAATTGTTTTGCGATAGCAATCATTAAAAAATATGAAATGACTTTACAAGAAGGAAATCATGTTGTTTTAGTTAATCCTGGAGATATGGGAAATATGGGGACAATTATGAGAACGATGTTAGGATTCAATTATTATAATCTAGCAATAATTCGACCAGGTGTTGATGTTTTTGATCCTCGTGTTTTAAGAGCTTCGATGGGAGCAATGTTTCATTTGAATATTGAGTATTTTGATAGTTTTGAAGATTATTTAAAAAGATTTCCAAGTCATGATATTTATACATTGATGTTAAAAGGAGCAACCAATATTCATAAGGTTGAATCCAAAGAAGGTTATCATTCACTTGTTTTTGGTAATGAAAGTAGTGGTTTACCTGATGAATATCTAGATTATGGGAAATCTATTTTTATTCCTCATAGTCATCATATAGATTCATTGAATCTTTCCATGGCTTTAGGAATGACGTTGATGCATTTTTCAAAAGATGAATTTAAAGATAAAGAAGTATTATAGGAGGGAAAGTATGTTTGATTTTGATGAAGTTGTAGATAGAAAAGGTACAAATTGTGCTAAATGGGATACCATTGAAGTCAATAATAAACCTAAAGATGTGTTACCTATGTGGGTTGCAGATATGGATTTTAAATCACCAAAGGAAATTGAAAATGCATTAGTTAAAAGAATTAAACAAGGCGTTTATGGGTATTCATTTGCGCCAGATGAGTATTTTGATGCGGTTATTTCTTGGATGAAAAGAAGACATGATTTTAATGTCGATAAAGAATGGATCATCCCAACACCAGGTGTGGTAACAGCTATTAAATTATGTGTAAATGCTTATACAAAGGAAAATGATGCCATCATTATTAATAAACCTGTATATTATCCATTTGATTTTTCAATTGAATTAAATCATCGTAAAATCATTGAAAATGAAATGGTTTATAAAGATGGTTCTTATGAAATGGATTATGATGCTTTTGAAAAAGCAATCGTAGAAAATGATGTTAAAATGTTTATTTTATGTAATCCATATAACCCAATTGGAAAAGTATGGAAAGAAGATGAATTAAAACAAATTGGTGAAATTTGTAAGAAACATCATGTTTTAGTTATTGTTGATGAAATTCATGAAGATTTTGTTTATGGAGAGCATGTACATATTCCTTTCTATAATGTAGATGAAAGTTATAAAGAATTCTCTGTTATTTTAACTGCACCATCAAAAACATTTAATTTAGCAGGGTTACAAACATCAAATATTATTATTGCAGATGAAAAATTAAGAAAAGCTTATCAAGAAACAATGAATCGTTATGGGGTTAATGAACCAAACTTTTTAGGTATTATTGCTTGTATGACTGCCTATAATGAATGTGAATTATGGGTAGATGAAATGTTGGAATATGTTTATGACAACTTTACTTATTTTGATGAATTCTTAAAAGAAAACTTACCTCATATTCATTTAGTAAAACCTGAAGGACTTTATTTATGTTGGGTTGATTTTAGAGAATGTGGTTTAAATAAAGATGAACTTGAAAAGACAATGTTAGAAAAAGCCGGTTTATGGTTAGATGAAGGATATATCTTTGGAACAGGTGGAGAAGGTTTTGAAAGATTTAATCTTGCAATTCCAAGAAGTGTTTTAGAAGATGCTTGTCAAAGATTATTAAAAGCTTTTGGAAAATAAGGTTTTTATGATAAAAACTATGGAAATTCTATATAAAAGATAGTATTATATAACCGAAAAAAAGAAAAGGAGATTTGTTATGGGATTAGTATCAGCAACAGAAATGTTAAAGAAAGCTAAAGAAGGACATTATGCAGTAGGTCAATTCAATATCAACAACTTAGAATGGACTAAATCAGTATTATTAACTGCAGAAGAATTAAAAGCACCAGTAATCTTAGGTGTTTCAGAAGGTGCTGCTAAATATATGACTGGATATACAACAGTTGCAGCAATGGTTAAAGCAATGGTAGAAGCATTAAATATCACTGTACCAGTAGCTTTACACTTAGATCATGGTTCATACGAAGGAGCTAAAGCTGCTTTAGATGCAGGTTTCTCTTCAATCATGTTTGATGGTTCTCATTATGGAATCGAAGAAAACATCGAAAAAACAAAAGAAATCGTTGAATTATGTCATTCAAAAGGTGTTTCAGTAGAAGCAGAAGTTGGATCAATCGGTGGAGAAGAAGATGGTGTCATCGGTAAAGGTGAAGTAGCAGATCCAAAAGAATGTAAATCAATCGCAGACTTAGGAGTAGACTTCTTAGCTGCAGGTATCGGAAATATCCATGGTAAATACCCAGCAAACTGGGAAGGATTAGACTTTGATGCATTAGATGCAATCCAAGCTGAAACTGGAAAATTACCATTAGTATTACATGGTGGTTCAGGAATTCCTGATGAAATGATCAAAAAAGCAATCACTTTAGGAGTATCTAAAGTAAATGTAAACACTGAATGTCAATTATATTTCCAAGAGGCTACACGTAAATACATTGAAGCTGGAAAAGATTTAGAAGGAAAAGGATATGATCCTCGTAAATTATTAGCACCAGGTGCAGAAGCTATTAAACAATGTGTTAAAGATAGAATGGAAGTATTCGGTTGCATCGGTAAAGCTTAATCAATTAAAAAAGCCTTCGGGCTTTTTTTTGTTTATGTGAAATCTCTTTATTAAGTTGTTTTTTTAATGAATTTATAATATAGTATTAGGGAATATAGATAGAAGAAAAGGGGTAAAGTCATGAGTGAAATTATTGCGATTGAAGGCGGACATAAATTAAATGGTACAGTAGAAATCTCGGGTGCAAAAAATGCCACTGTAGCACTTATTCCAGCAATTATTTTAGCGGATAGTCCTGTAACGATTTATGGTGTACCAGAAATTAGTGATGTGGACGCTTTAGCAGTTTTATTAGAAGAACTTAATTGTACAGTATTAAGAAGTCATGATAGTTTAATTGTTGATCCCTCTCGTATGGAAAATGTTCCATTAGTATCTGATGCTGTGGATAAATTAAGAGCATCATATTATTTAATGGGAGCATTACTTGGAAAATGTAAAAAAGTTGTGATGAAAGCACCAGGAGGATGCTTTTTAGGACCACGTCCGATAGATTTACATATTAAAGGATTTGAAGCATTGGGTGCCAAAGTAGAATTTGTTGATGGTGCGCATGTAATTACAGCAGATCGTTTAGTAGGTGCAAAAATATATTTAGATTTTGCTTCGGTTGGAGCAACAATCAATATCTTATTAGCGGCAGTAAAAGCTGAAGGAAAAACAGTCATTGAAAATGCAGCAAAAGAACCAGAAATCATTGATGTAGTAAACTTACTTACAAAAATGGGAGCTAAAATTAGAGGTGCTGGTACCGATACGATTACGATTGAAGGAGTAGAACATCTAAAAGGATGTACTCATGAAATCATTCCAGATCGTATTGAAGCAGGGACATTCTTAATTATGGCAGCAGCTGCAGGAGAAAGAGTTATTATTCAAAATATCATTCCACAACATTTGGAATCACTTATTTCAAAATTGAAAGAAATGGGAGTGAAGATGGAAAATGTTGGAGATAGTATTATTGTTTATGGTGATAACAAGAACTTTAATGCAGTCGATGTCAGAACACAGGTATATCCAGGTTTTGCGACAGATCTACAACAGCCATTAACAGCACTGCTTACACAAGCAAACGGACAATCACAAGTAATAGAAACAATTTATCCAGAGAGATTTAGACATTGTGAACAACTTAATAAGATGGGCGCAAATATAGAATTAGATGAATCAATGTGTTATATAAATGGAAAAACACCATTAAAAGGAGCAAAAGTAGAAGCAACAGATTTAAGATGTGGCGCAGCATTGTTAATAGCAGGGTTAATCGCTGATGGAATTACAGAAATCAGCAATGTATATCATATAGATAGAGGATATGCAAATATTGATCAAAAATTAATTACTTTAGGTGCTGTTATTAGAAGAATCAAAGTTGATGATTAAAATTATAAAAAAGGGCTTGAAAACGACATAATTTAATGTTAATATATCATAGCAACTTACTTTGTAGTGAGAAATCTACAAGGCGGAAGGAGAAATTAAAAATGAAAAAAGGAATTCATCCAAATTACAAAAAAGTAAAAGTAGTTTGTACATCATGTGGAGCAGAATTTGAAAGTGGTTCAGTATTAGATGAAGTACGTGTTGATACTTGTTCTAACTGTCATCCATTCTATACTGGAAAACAAAGATTTGCTAGTGCTGATGGACGTGTTGAAAAATTCAACAAAAAATACGGACTTAAATAAGAAAATGAGTACTTGGTACTCATTTTTGTTTTGGAGGAAAAAATGGAATATCATGTCTTAGCAAGTGGTTCTAAAGGAAACAGTATTTTCATTTATGATCAAGGAAACGGACTTTTAATTGATTGTGGAATTAGTAAAAGACAACTTTATACAAAACTTAATCAATTAAGATTTCATGAAAGTGATATTCATCATGTTTTATTAACCCATGATCATATTGACCATAATAAAAATATTAGTATCTTTGATCAAAGTATTGTTTATTGTGGAAAAGGATGCATCCCTGGTATAGATGAAAGTCATGAATTAGAAAATTATCAAAATATACAATTAGATCATTATATAATTACACCATTACCTTTATCACATGATGCAACATCCCCTTTAGGATTTGTAATCAAAGGAAAAGATGAAACAATTCTCTATATGACAGATACAGGTTATGTTTCACAAAAGAATATGGAATATATAAAAAATTTAGATTACTATATTTTTGAAAGTAATCATGATATTGAGATGCTAATGAATACAAGAAGACCTTTATTCTTAAAAAATCGTATTTTTGGAGATAAGGGCCATCTTAATAATGAATATAGTGCACATGTTATGGCGCAGGTGATTGGTGAAAATACAAAAGAAATTTGTTTGGCCCATTTATCACAAGAAGCGAATACAAAGGAAATGGCATTAGATACATATCAAAGAGTTTTTGATGAAGAACATATTTATTTTGATAATATAAAGATTGCAGATCAAAAAGAAATTGTTTCTGGAGGACATTATGAAAATTAGGATCTTAACAATTGGTAAGCTTAAAGAAAAATATCTTGTTAATGGAATCAATGAATATGTCAAAAGATTGAATGCTTACTGTAAAGTGGAAATGGTCGAAGTACCAGATGAACCAATTCCTGATAATGCAAGTGAAAATGTAGAAAATATCATCAAAGATAAAGAAGCAGATAAAATTGTTGCTAAAATTAAAGATGATGAATATGTTATCGTTTTAGATCTACATGGAAAAGAAATTGATAGTGTGGCTTTTTCAAAACATATTGAAGAATGTATGATTAGAGGAAAGAGTACGATTACTTTTGTGATTGGGGGTTCTTTAGGTTTAGGAAAATCTTTATTACAAAGAGCAAATTATCGTTTATGTTTCTCTAAAATGACTTTTCCACATCAATTAATGAAGCTAATCTTAGTTGAACAAGTCTATCGAGCATTCAAAATTATGAACAATCAAACGTACCATAAGTAGCCTAGTTTTTTTACAAATACTTATTGAAGATAAGAATATAATGAATAAAGCTCAGTGGATTCATAGTGAATTAGATGGGCTTTTATGGTTAAAAATAATTTATGTTGTAGGTATAATCTTTATAGAATTGAAAAGGGATGAGGTTAAAAATGTTAATAAGTGATAAGTTAAAGTCTTTTGATTTTACGTATGCAGAAAAAGAAATAGTAAAGTATTTTTTGAATCAAAAGGAAGAAATTGCAAGACAATCAACACGTGAAATATCAAAGAGATTGTATTGTTCGCCATCATCAATAATACGACTTTGTCAAAAATTAGGATTTACTGGATTTGAAGAATTTAAAGAAATGTATGTCGAAGAACTTCACTATTTAAATTCGAATTTTTCAAATATAAACCCCAGTATACCTTTTATGACAGAAGATAACATACAAACAATATCAAATAAAATGTGTTCATTGTATCATGAAATAATTGATGACACACATTCACTATTGGATCACGATATGTTAAGAAAATCATTGAATTTATTAAAAAACAATAAAAATATTTATATTATTTCTTCTGGATCGCAAAATGATCTTGCTTTAACTTTTAGAGATAAAATGGCTAGAATAGGAAAACATGTAAATGTATATCAAAGTATCGATGAACCATATTATGAGGCTTGTTATTTAAATAAAGGAGATGCCTGTTTTCTTTTAATTAGCTATACAGGTGAAACACAAAATTGTATAAGAATGGCGAATAAATTAAATGAAAGAAATATCGATTTTATTACTATTACATCATTTGGAACGAATACTTTATCTTCTTTATCACGTTGTGTTCTACATGTTTCTACAAGAGAAAAAATTAGAAACAATTTGGGAACTTTTTCTATGAATTTATCAACACTTTATTTGTTAGATTTATTGTATAGTATGTATTTTAGCTTAAATTATAAAGAAAATAAAAAGAAAAAAATTAAGATTGCTGATGAATATGAAAATTTTACATCGTCACTTATAAGAGATACAAGCAATGATTTAATCAAATAGGGAACAGTGTTCTCTATTTTTGTTTGAATTATGTTTGTTTTGTTGGAACAGTGTAACTATAAAATTCCTCTTTATTGATTTAAGAAAAGTATAAAACTAGAATAGTTTTGTAAAAATAAGGAGGATATAAAAATGAGTAAAAAACCTGTAAAAATTGTAACAATTGGTGGAGGAAGTAGTTATACACCAGAGTTAATGGAAGGATTTATTAAAAGATATGATGAACTTCCAATCAAGGAAATTTGGCTTGTCGATATTGAAGATGGGAAAGAAAAATTAGAAATCGTTGGTAAAATGGCACAACGTATGTGGGATGCTTCTCCTTATGATGTTAAAGTTCATCTAACATTAGATCGTCGAGAAGCATTAAAAGATGCAGATTTCGTTACAACTCAATTTAGAGTTGGTTTATTAAATGCTCGTATTAAAGACGAAAGAATTCCATTTAGCTATGGTATGTTAGGTCAAGAAACAAATGGTGCTGGAGGTATGTTTAAAGCTTTAAGAACAATTCCAGTTATTTTATCAATCGTTGAAGATATGAAAGAATTATGCCCAGATGCTTGGCTTGTTAACTTTACAAATCCATCAGGAATGGTAACTGAAGC
>NZ_JAOQJR010000014.1:0-27825 GCF_025566905.1 [Clostridium] ammoniilyticum | reverse complement strand
GCAATGCTTGATGAACCAAAAACAATTGGTAAAACATTAGATCAATTAACTTATAAATTTGCTGGATTAAACCATTTCCATTGGCATAAAGTTTATGATGAAAATGGTAAAGAAGTGACTAAAGATATCATTGAAGCAATGTATGAAGGAAAAGATATGGGAATTCCTGCAAACATTCATGATATTCCATTCTTTAAAGAACAATTACTTCAAATGAATATGATTCCATGTGGATATCATAGATATTATTATCGTGAAGAAGAAATGTTGGCTCATGGTTTAGAAGAATACAATGATCCTAAGGTAGGAACTCGTGGACAACAAGTACAACAAACAGAACATGAATTATTTGAATTATATAAAAATCCAGATTTAGATCATAAACCAGAACAATTAGCAAAACGTGGAGGAGCACATTATTCAGATGCGGCTTGTGAAACAATTGCTTCTATTTATGGAAATAAATTATCACATATCGTGGTAACAACTAAAAATAATGGATCTGTACCAGATTTACCAGCTGACTGTGCGGTAGAAGTTTCATCTTATATTGGCTCAACAGGAGCAAGAGCTATTGCCTTTGGACCATTACAACCAGCTCAAAGAGGATGGTTACAATGCATGAAAAACATGGAATTATGTGTTGAAGAAGCAGCTGTAACTGGTGATTATGGATTATTAATGCAAGCATTCATTTTAAATCCACAAACAGTATCAGGACAAAAAATGGTGAATGTTTTAAATGAATTATTGATTGCTCATGAAAAATACTTACCACAATTTGCAGATAAGATTGCCGAGTTAAAAGCAGCAGGTGTTACCATCAAAGATGATGTTGCACGTGAATTAACTGAAAAAGGTTTATAGGATTTTATGTGAATAAAATAACTACCTCACACTTTGCCAGAGACATGAGGTAGTTATTTTTTGCATTATTTTCTATAATATATAGAAGTAATTTAATAACGATATTTATTATTGACATGATTAATGTAAGTGTAGTTAACATATAGCTTCATAAGCTGTCATTTCCATCACCTCCGTTTTCATATTTTCCTAGGGATATCTATGTAAACGAAGAATACGTCCTTCGATCAAAGCGCTACCGTCTTTAATGAAGGATTATAGAAGAAAATGAAAATGATGTCATAATAGTTTGGGGTGAATTTATGAAAAAATTATTACTATTTGATGTGGAGGGCGAGAGAAAATGGACATCTTGCAGTTATTGTTACTGGGAGAAGTAGAAGCCATATAGAAGAGCCCATTTTAGATATTGGTTTTGATGGAATGATTGGTGGTAATGGTGCTTATATTGAATTAGATAATAAAGTGATTAAAGATGAGACAATTCAAGTAGAAGATGTTAAAAGAATTGTCGATTATTTAAATCAACATCATTTAGAATACTATATTGAAGCAAATGATGGGTTATATGGTTCTTTAAATTTTAAAGTACGTGGTGTAGAAGCTTTAAGACAATATGGGATGAAAGATCCTGGTGTGATGGAAATTTATCCAGCAATGACTTTTCCAAAGTGTCTCTATGTAGAAAATGTAACAAAAATCAATTATATTTTAGAAAGTTATCAAGATTACTTAGATTTTAAAGAATCTTTTCCTGAATTTAAAGATTTAACGTGGGGTGGAAAAGGAGAAAAAGCAATCTTTGGAGATTGTGCATTAAAACATATTGATAAACAAGAGGCAATTAAAGAACTTATTGATTATTTAAAAATAGATCAAGAAGATATCATTGCTTTTGGTGATGCTAAAGTAGATATTCCTATGTTTGATTTTGCAGGAATTTCTGTATGTGTGGGAAATGGGAGAGAAGAAGCTAAAAAACATGCAACCTATGTTACAAAACCAGTAAGTGAAGATGGCATAGAATATGCTTTAAAACATTTTGAAATTATTTAAGGAACTAAAAATGAAGTTAAATAAACAAAAAATCTTATTTATTGCTGTTATCTTTTTCTGGTTTGCGCAATATGTCTATATTCCTTATCAAACACCTTGTCTTACGATGATTCAAACAAGTACGTCATTTATTGGAATTATTATAGGAACCTATGGTATTTCACAAATGGTCTTACGTTTACCGGTAGGATTATTAGCAAATTATAGAAATAAGCATAAAATGATTATGTTAATAGGATCTTTATCATCAGGATGTGCTTCTTTGTTTAGAATTATTTTTAATAATGGAATTGGTTTTTTAATTGGAAATCTTTTTTCAGTATTTGCCAGTGCAATGTGGATTTCTTTTATGGTTTTATATATGAGTTTTTATCCAAAAGACCAACAAACAAAAGCCATCAGTTCAATTATTGTCGCTAACAATTTAGGAATGTTATTAGAATTTATTACAAGTACACTTCTTTATGAAAAAATAGGAATGCAAATGATTTGTTTATTAAGTGTGATTTCAGAAATCATTTCTGCTTTATTTATTTCATTACTTCCTAAAGAAAAAACATAACCAACAAAGAAAAAAATTTCAAGTTTATTAAAAGTATGTACACAAAAGAATTTAATTGTCTTTTCACTTCTTGCACTTGTTCAACAAGGGGTACAAATACAAATGACAACAACTATGTCTTTTACAACACAAATTATAAAAAATTTAGGAACAAATTCTATGTCTATAGGATTATCTTCTATTATTTATATGTTATCAGCAGTTTGTTTTGCTAAAATGGCATCAAGTGATGTATGTATGAAATTAGGCGTTAGAACATGTATTACTGTTACATTTTTAACAACTGCACTTTATTGTGTTTTAGTACCACAATGTTCATCAGTCTATATGATCTTTGTTTTACAAATTTTACCAGGTATGGCAACATGAATCTTATTTTCATATCTAACAAGTGAAGCTATGAAATATGTACCACAAGAATCAAAGTCAACAGCTATGGGGTGTATGCTTTAGGAATGACTTTATTTCCTATGATTTGTGGAAATATTGTAAGTCATTTTTCAATGCTATATGCTTATTTGTTTTTAGCAGTGATTTGTTTAATTGCATCAAGTATTTCTTTTATATATTGTAAATCCCATTAACAAATAAAGCTCTTACAAAATTAATAATTTGTTAATGAAATTAAAAATGTATACAATACTCTTTTCGAAGAATCTAAAAAAGTATAAGCTACAGGTGTCTTAGGAAAGAGAGGAATAAATATTATGAGTATCAATGAAATCAATGCAGAAGCAAAAGAATCTTTAAGAAAGTATTTTAAAAATAGTCAAGATGTAAAACATGAAAATGAAGCAAGAAAAGAATTAACAAAAGAAGAAATCTTTGAATCCGTTGCAGGAGAAATCAAAGAATCAGAAATGAAATTAGAACAAAGAAATCAAATGAGAAACACATTACAACAAGATGCAAAAGAAGCATTTGAAAAAGTATGTGGAAAGAAATCTGAAGCAAAAGAAGTAGAACATATGACATTAGAAGGAATGCAAAAAGAATTAAAAGAAAATACAAAACATCAAATGGAATATGTCAATTCATTAAAACAAAATACAATGAATGCAAGAGCATAGAACTTCGAAAGAAGTTCTTTTTTTTACACTTACTTGATATTTTCTTAACATAAAAAGGAGTAGTATTTTGTTAAGAGGTGATCAAGATGGATGTTAAAAGAAATCAATTAATTGAAACAATTGTTTGGGTAGGAATACCAATGCTTTTTATGATTGTTGATGGGGTCTATAAACATGTATTTAATATAGAATATTTAGAGTTATCTATTCTTTTATTTGTAGTAGCAACAATCTATAAAACATATCAAAAATAAAAACAAATCGCTAATTACGATTTGTTTCAAACATTTCAAAACTAGATAATACAAATAAGAAGAATAAACCAGTGTGTATCCAAAAAATCGTATAATCTAAAATACCATGAATTAATAATACACCTATAAATCCCATAACAAGAGCAATATAAGAATAATGCTCTTTTACTTTATAAAGACGTTTACAGTTATCATAAATATAAGGAACAAGACATGCGAGTCCAATAATTCCAAATGAAAGTAAAGGATCTAAATAAACACTATGGGCATGTTGTGTTAAATGTCCATTATATTTATCTAAAATCATCATATAAGTAAATGGTCCTTGTCCTAGTAGTGGAGAAGCTTTGATACCTTGAATAGCACAACTCCAAATTTGAATTCTAACATCTAAATTTGAAATCAAATATTCTATTCTAGGGAATTTATCAGGATTTAAAACAAAGAAACCTGCAATTCCTAAACATCCAAGAGCTATCAAAACACATAATTTATAGTTTTTATTAAAAATAAGAAATAAACAAATAGCTCCGGCAATTGCCACATAACCAGCACGGCATCCTGTCATATAAAGCATAAATAAGTTTAAAAAACCAACAATAACATAAAAAATACTTCTTTTTAGATTATTTTTAACAGTAAAGAATTTATATACAGTACATACGGCAATAAATTCAATCATCATCGCATAATAGTTGGCATTGTAGAAAACACTATTTAAGCGATTTTCACGTCTTGCATAAACTTTAAAGGTGAAATGATCAACACCTAAACGATGATAAATTTGAAATTGCTCATAAATTCCATATATTGCCCAAAGAATAGATAACACAATCAACATATCAATAATAAATTCAAAGGTCGATTGATTAATATGTTTTCGATAATAAACCATTAAAATAATAACAATAAATATTCCTAGTGTTGCAAGTGCTCCTAAAATATTTTTATGAATAATGGAGATGCTTAAAGAGATTAAAACAAACAAATAGAGAAATTTAATTTGTGGTGTTTGTTTTAAGGCAATGATTGCTTTTTTTGATACTAACAAATAAATAAATTCAATCAATAAAATAGGTCCTAATATATAAAAAGGAAAAGTAAAACTAAAACATGTAAATATTAATAACAGTTGATCAAAAGTAAACTGTTCTTTTAAGTCTTTTAAATAGTTCATAGTCGCCTCCTGGAGATAATATATCATATTTATGATTATTTCAGTAGCCAAAATGAAGATGTGTTGTTAAAATAGGGCACTAGAGGTAAGAAAAATATGAAACAATACTTTTATTTATTTAATTATCCACCAGAAGAATATGATTTATGTGCATTAGAATTTAAATATCTTTTTCATGAAGAATATCAACAATGTTTTATTACAAATAAAGATATTGATGTCAATATAAGTGTTTTTATGAAGGGAAAAATAGATATTTGGGCGATAAGTTCCAATTTTGATGACTTAAAAGAGGAAGTTAAACGCCAAAATCATAATTATCAAGATTTTAAAGTTATTTATTTAAAAAATCCTATTAGCCATCCAGATTATCAAGAAACACTTGATAAATGTAAAGATATTTCATGGTTTATAGCGGGTAGTGTGAATATGTCCAAACCAAAACATACAATTGCTCTTACAAAAGTGAATGACTTATGGATTATTGGGTATTATCATCATGGTGTTCCATCATGGAAAAAATATGATGATAAACCAAATACTTTTTCAAATTCTTTAGATATTAGACTTGCAAGAACATTGATTAATATTGCTGGAGAAAATGATCAAACAAAAACAATGATAGATCCGTGTTGTGGAATGGGTACAGTTGTTTTAGAAGGACTAGCTTTAGGGTATTCTATCAAAGGATTTGATATTTCAAGGGATATTTCATGGAAAGCAAGATGTAATCTTAATCATTTTGGTTTTGATGGTATGTTGATTACAAAAGATGATATTAATAAGCATCAAGGACATTATGATATTGCTATTATTGATATTCCTTATAATCTTTATACACCGATTACTTATAAAGAACAGTGTGACATTATTAATAGTGCTAGAAAATTATGTAATAAACTTGTTTTAGTAAGTTATGAACAAATGGATCAAGAAATCAAACAAGCAGGTTTTGAAATAAGAAATCGTATCTTAAGGAAGAAAACAGAATTTGTGAAATTTGGACGTTATATTTATGTGTGTTATTAAAAAATCATTGGATTATTTTCCAATGATTTTTTTAATCGTTTTTAAATCTTTGTTTTCTAACAAGGTATCAAATATTTGATCGTATTGTAATAGTGTTAAGTTTTCTAATAATTGATTATTTTCATCAGGAAAGAGTTTATTAAATAATTTTAATGTCTTTTCTTTAGCTTTAAGAAGTTCTCCTTCTTTTAAGCCTTCTTCTTTACCTTCTTGTCGTATTCTTACTTTCTCTTGATGATGTTGTATTTTGACAAGCTGTCTTTTACTCGCTGCTAAAACAAGTTCTTCATCTTCATTGAACTGATCCATCTTTTCTTTCATCATGGTAACCACCTCACTGTTTAAAGCTATTATATCATCTGTTATCCCATGATATAAAGTATAAATAGCTAATTCTATCTTGCTTAGATTTTTAAGCCCTTTTTCTCTTACAACAGCATCAATAAATGGAAGATAGATATTGTGATGGGTCAGCAGATTATGCTTTCTGACATGGTTTAGTTGATTACGTGGCATATAAGTATCAATCAAGAGAAGGTTGTCTCTATCGATGTCATTGACAAAGAGAATGGTATAGACTTCATGGACATTTTCACTGTATAAGATATCTCCTCGATTGACTTGATGATCCATCATTCTAGCTCCATAGATTTGAAAGCGATAATGAACTTCTTTAGTAAGAGCACTGTTTTGCATTTCAATGTCGATTAATTTTCCTTCATCTGTTTTCACTCTGACATCTAAGACCATATCTTTATCACTTAGATGTTCAGGATTGAGTTCACTGTTTAAGACAACTAGTTCCTGACATTTAATAGCTGTGATTCCTTCAATAATGGTTTTAAGTAAATAATAACAGCGAGAATCATTGAGATCACTCAACATGAATTTAAAGACAAGGTCATTTTTAAAATCGGTAATTCTTTTAGGTTTGATTTTTGTTTCCATAGTTTCTCCCTCCATTATTTATATAGACAACAAAAATCATTTTTTCTTTTAAAAAATTAAAAAAACGAAATAATTTTCTTATTTCGTTAAATGATATAAATAGCAAGGGCAATTAAAATACTTGCAAGGATATCTGTTAAATAGTGAACACCTGTAAGCAGTCTTGTACAAGTAATTGTAATAGCAAGTGCTGAGAGTAATAATCCCATATTTGGTCCTCGAGCAATAACGGTTAAAGCAATAGAAATAGCTAAACTCGTATGAATACTTGGGAAAGAATGACCTATTCTTTTTTTATCATCAATAGGTTTAAGGTCATACTTTTGAATAGGACGAGGTCTATCAATTAATATTCTAAGTAGAACAGTAATTAATAAAACGACAAATGGTTTAATAAATAAAAGATAAAAACCAGTTTGTGATTCGATAACTATTTTTAGTAAAAAAAGTGAATAAAATATAGCGACCATCCATGGACAAAATTTTGATGCAAAATAAACACAAGATTTTATAAAAGGATGTTTATACATAAATTTATTGATACCTTCAAAAAAAAACTTCATATTGACCCTCCAAAGTTTTGATATATCTATTATACTATAAAAGAGAAAAGATAGCATTAATAATCGAATTACGATATAATGGACATAATAAGAGGTGTAAAATATGAATAGAAAAATAATGCCCTTTATGTTACTTTTAATAGAAGTAATAATGTATTACTTTATATGTTTATACTTCCATATGGATTTAGATTTAATCATTGGATCAGGAATACTTTATTTCCTATTCTTATTTATATATGGACATTATTCATTAAATACATGTTTAATATGGGATGAAATTAAAGCGTTAGTTAAATCAAGTTTTTGTTTTTATATCGCATTACTTGTGTTAGTACCAAAATCGACAGGTTATGAAAGAAGAATGCATTTAACAATCATGGTAGCTTCAATGTTTATTATTTGTTTACTAGCTGATAGATATATTAGAATTGCTTTTAGAGATCAATTTGCTAGAAGAACATTGGTTATTGGAACAGGTTACGAAGCAGCAAGATTAGGTAAAATATCTAATAATAATCGTTTTGCTTTAACACAAGTAGAAGGTTATGTGGATGCGAATTGGACAGATCAGTTATTTGATTTTAAACAGGAAAATGTGATTAAAAATAGTTTTATTTATAGTTATGAAGAATTAGATGAAGCTATTGAAAATTTAAAAATTGAACAAATTATAGTGGCTTTACCAGAAGCAAGTGAAGAAGTAATTGATAAGGTGATGTCGGATATTTATGGAAAAGTTGAAAGTGTTAAGTATTTACCAGATGTTAATGGAACAATGACTTTTTCTTCTGAAGTTCAGGATTTTGATGGACAATTACTGATTGCAACAGCAAATAATGAAATGTCGGCTCTTGCTAATACGATGAAAAGATTTATTGATATTTGTGCAGGAATTGTTGGTTGTTTAATACTAATTCCTTTGACAGTTTTTGTTAAGTATAAATATGTTAAAAGTGGAGATCATGATAGTATTATTTTTAGTCAAGATAGAATTGGTAAAAATGGGAAGATGATTAAAATTTATAAATTTAGATCAATGGTACCAAATGCTGAAAAAATCTTAGATGAACTGATGGAAAAAGATCCAAAGATCAAAGAAGAATATCTGACAAATAAAAAACTAGTCAATGATCCAAGAATTACACCAGTAGGAAATTTTTTAAGAAAAACGTCATTAGATGAATGGCCACAACTTATTAATGTTTTATTAGGTGAAATGTCATTAATTGGCCCTAGACCTTATTTACCAAGAGAAAAGAAAGATATGGGACAATATTACAATTCTATTATTAAATGTAAACCAGGTGTTACAGGAATGTGGCAAGCTAATGGTAGAAGTGATGTTGAATTTAATTATCGTTGTAAATTAGATGATTATTATTATCATAATTGGTCTATCTGGTTAGATTTTACAATTATATATAAAACAATTAAAGGCGTTGTTTATGGTAAAGGATCGTTATAGTTATTATATATTAAATTATAAGAAAAGGAGTTTTATACTATAAATTATACTTTTATATGAAGAATATTATAGTATATTAAAAAGTATATGAAGATAGCATTTTTAATTTTATGTCATAAAAATCCAAATCAAATAAATAAAATAATCAATACATTAGATGATGAGGATGTTTCTTTTTATTTACACATAGACAAAAAAAGTGGTATTTCAAATAAAATTATAAAGAAAGAAAACGTGTTTATTTTAGATGAAAGTAAATGCCTTGATATTAAATGGGGTCAGAATCAAATGATTCATGCTACAACTAATCTATTAAAAGAAGCATTTTATTCAAATATACAATATGATTACTTTTGGTTTATGAGTGGTCAAGATTTTCCAATAAAATCAATCGATTACATTAAAAAATACTTAGAAAAGCATAGGGGTGCTAATTATATTGATGTGATGGATAGGAATTATAAAATATATAAACGTTTTAAAAAAAGAAATGATTTAAAATATCCAACTTGTTTTGCAAATCAAACAATAACAATGACAATTTTGAAACATTTATACATTTTAATAACAGGGGGACCATACAAAACTTTATTTTTTAAAAGGAAAAATATAACAGGCTTGGAATATAACTTTGGAAGTTCATGGTGGACATTGACTCATTCAAGCGTGGAGTGGATGTTAGATTATTTAGAAAGGCATGAAGAAGTTTTAGACTTTTTTGATAATTCTATTTGCCCTGATGAGTCTTTGTTTCAAAGTTTGTTTATGAAAACACCTTATACGAATACTAGAGAGAATATAAAAGTTTATTTAGATTGGACTGGTGAAAACAGACATCCTAAGACTTTGACAATAAATGATTATGATACACTTATGAATAGTGATTTCCTAATAGCTAGAAAATTTGATGAAAAGATTGATGGAGAAATCATTAATAAATTAGAGAGTAAATTAAAAATGAAATAGTGTATTTCTTTAAGTTTTTTATAGAGATTGTGCTAATCTTAATGGATATGGAATACCAGCAATTTTTAGTGCATTGTAAATTAAATTGTTGATTGTTTGAAAATGTAGTATAGAGGTTTAAAATATTTTGAGTTTCGATAAAAATAAAAAACAGGCAAAAAGTATATTCACAACTTGCCTGTTTTTGCTTGTTTTATAAGGAAAATCAACCTCATAAATAGTATAATAAGTTTAGACCAATAAACAAAATACTGGAGGGATTTTCCATGAACAATTTTAACACAAATCTATATGAAACTAAAAGAGAAATTATAAACTATTCTAATAAAATAACTGAAGGATTAAAAAAGCCAACAGCTAAATTTATTATGGATATGTTATATGGTCTATCGAAGAATCAAAGTGTAATGCTTAGTGACATATCTAGAGCACTTGACGAAAATATAAAACTTAATTATACGATTGATCGTCTGTCTAAAAATCTTGAAAAAATAAATGATGAACAATTAGAAATCATTAGAAATAATTACACTAGAGCTGTACTCAATGAGATTGATGAAGAACCACTCGTATTGCTTGATGATAGTGAAATCATAAAAAAATATGGAAAAAATTTGAGGACCTATGCAAGGTACGAGATGCAAGTTCTTTAAAAGATGATATCTATCCAGAATATCATGTTTGTGAAGCAACTGTAATTACAAAAAAGAGAAGCAACCTATATCTTTATACAGTCATATTTATTCAACGGAAAGTAAAGAATTCAAATCAATGAATGGAGAAACACTAAAGAGTATAGAATATATAAAATCAATCATAGAAAAGAAATGTACATTTGTATGTGACAGGGGATATGATGCCAATATATATTACGAATATTTTTTAAAAGAAGAATGCAATGATGATTTTATAATCAGATTAACAGAAAAAAGAAAGTTAATGTTTAAAGGAAAATCAAAAAAGACATCAGAAATAGCTGTAAAAAGAAAAGGAAAAATAAAAATGAACATGTATTTTCCAAATTGGATGAGAAGCAAAAATTTTTTTGTAAGATGTTTAAAGATGGGATACATAAACATTGCACTACATTTAGGAAATCTACTTGATAGAAAAAATACACTTAACGTTGATTTCTATTATGGAAGTCAATGGTGGACATTGAGCTATGAATGTGCTAAAGAAATATATGATATATTATTAAAAGGTGAATATATAGACTATTATAAAGGCTCTTTGGTTCCAGATGAATCCATATTTCAAACGATTTATATGAATAGTAGATTTAAAGACAAATACTATGATAAATTAACATATGTTAATTGGAAAGGACAAATTAATCACCCTAAAACTTTTACAATAGAGGATTGTGATGAATTAGAAAAAGTTAATTATTTAATGGCAAGAAAATTTGATGAGGATTTTGATGATAAAATTATAAATAAATTATATGATGAACTATAAGCAGTAAAAGATAAAGCCTATTATGCGAAAAATAAGTAAAAATACGATTAAAGTCAATAATTAAACAGAATGTAGGTTCGAAAACATATAGAGAAATAAGTGATAATTTTACTTAAAAAAACGCATCCGCTAGATTTTGCACATTGATTTTTCAGCGGATATGTATTTTTTTGAGCAAGTGGTATTTAAATTTATACCAATTTCTTGCTCTTTTGAAAACACACCATTCAAACCCTGCAGTACAAATAATGTCTGTCATTTTTTGATAAGGCAAATATAGATTTTTTTGTTGTTGAGATGACATTTGAGTAATATAGTTTATGCTTTGCGACATTGCCAATGGCAAAATCAAAGTAAGAAACAAGATTGTTAATTGTATAAAGTCGTGATAAAGTTGTCGTAGAAGATGGCATCATGTTGAAAGGTAGTTGTGATAGATAAAAATATATGTAGAATAGGAGGTAATATTTTAAGAATTACTAGTTATAAAGATGAATATTATACTGAAGATTCGAAACTTGCAAATAATTTGTTATCTTATTGAAGATTAAAAATACTTTTTGGTATATATTTTTGTTATTTTAATATTGGCAATGACTTCTAGCTTAATAAATTCATTAAGTGACAAGGTACATTGCTAAAGAATGATAAAAAAATCACTATACCATAGTGTTTAATTTTGTTAATATTTATTTATAATATTTAATTGTTAAAGAAAGTGTGTTAATATTTATTGAATTAGAGGTAATAATGTCGTACTATTACCAATTAGATTTCCAAAGATTGTGAAGGAATATTCTTTTGCTTCTTTTGCATTAATAGCAATTTATTATTTAACAAAAAAGATGTTATAAATGAAATAAAATCTATGTAAATTACAAATTTATTTGCACTATTTGTAATTTATTAAATTTTGTTGTATAAAGAAAGGATGAAAAAATATTATGAATAATAAACAAGTTGATATATTATTGTCGGTATATAATCCAAATGAAGAATATTTGATAAAACAATTAATTTCTTTAAATAATCAAACATATCCTAATTTAAAACTATATATATTTGATGATTGTATAAAAAAAAGGTGTAATTTAGATTTATTTGAAAAATATATCACAAATTTTTCCTATGAGGTTTTGCCATATTGTGAAGAAAATTTAAATTACATGGGGGCTTTTGAAAAATTGGTGCAAAGATCAGATGGTGAATATATTGCTTTTTGTGATCAAGATGATATATGGATGGATGATAAAGTTGAAAAGTGTGTCGCATATATGAATGAAAAGAATATCGACTTAGTTGTTACGGATAAACAAATAATTGATGAAAATGACAACGTCACTTGCAGTAGCGTTAGAAAACATAGCAATAAAAACTATGATAATTGGAATACTTACGATGATATAACTAAATATAATATCTTTGTTACTTATGCAGTAGGAATGAGTATTATAATGAAAGCTAGCTTTGCAAAAAAGTCTTTACCATTTTCAAAATACACAGGTCATGATAAATGGGTATTGGCGTGTACTTCTACAGAAGGAAAAGTAGGGTACTTAAATTTACCTTTAGTTCAATATAGAAGACATGGGAAAAATGTTAGTGGTGTATTAGTTGGAATAGAGACAAAGGAAGATTATATCAATCAGAGAATAATGCCTGATTTAAAAATGATTGAAGATTTTAAACAAAAATATCCTAATCACAAAGATTTAAATGAAATTGAGAAATTTGCTAATGCTAGAAGAACAGGTAATATAAAAACCTTATTTAAATTGAGATATCTTGCACCTGACATTGCAAAATTTGATATTGTGACAGCTCTTTTACCCAAAAAGTTATTTTCATTTATGGTAAAAATTGCCCAAAAAATAAGTTAAAAGGATGAAAGAAACAGATATTGGAAAATGAAGAAATATTTGCTAGTATTATTGTAATGTGTTTTAAGAATAAAGAGTTACTTGAAAATATTGTTTGTTTAGTTTTGAATCAACTGTTCAAATCTTATGAATTATTATAAGTGATGATTGTATATCAAATTTAAATAGATTATTTTTTGGGACTGTTTCAAATAATTAGAACAAAAATAAATAGATCTTACAATCTATTATAAAAAATAGAAGCTCATTGATTATAGAATTAATAAATTTAATAGTATTTTTTCAAATATTGAGTATTTTGATGTGATAATAATGTTAATATATAATAGTATAAGAAAAATGGATAAAGAGGTGGAAAAATGCAAGTAATAAAATATATGTTTCAACCACATGGTGATGATAGAGGACAACTTGTTGCTCTAGAAGAATTTAAAGATATACCTTTTAAAATTAAGCGAGTGTACTATATGTATGATACAGGAGAAGGAGTCCGTAGAGGATATCATGCACATAAAAACTTAGAACAAATTTTAATTTGTATACATGGAACTTGTAAAATATTATTAGATAATGGTAAGGAAAAAAAAGTTGTACCATTAGAAAAACCATATGAAGGATTGTATGTGGCTAATAATATGTGGAGAGAAATGTTTGATTTTTCTCCTGATGCAGTATTGCTAGTATTGGCTTCAGAAGCATATGATGAAAGTGATTATATTAGAAACTATGATGATTTTTTAGAATTTATTAAGGAGAGTGAATAGAATGAAAATACCTTTTGCAACATTTAAACCAATGCATGATGAAATAAGAAAAGATTTAGATCAAGCATATAATAAAGTAATTGATAGTAATTATTTTATCCAAGGAAAAGAATGCGAATTATTTGAAAAAGAGTTTGCAGATTATTGTAATGCTAAATATTGTGTAGGTGTAGCAACTGGATTAGATGCATTATATTTAATTTTAAGAGCGATGAATATAGGTAATGGAGATGAAGTAATCGTTCCATCAAATACATATATTGCAACAGCTTTAGCTGTTTCATATTGTGGAGCAACACCTATATTTGTAGAACCAGAATTAGAAACTTATAATATTAATCCAGCTTTAATAGAAGAAAAAATAACAGATCAAACAAAAGCAATTATAGCTGTTCACTTACAAGGAAGACCTGCAGATATGGATGCAGTTAATGAAATTGCTAAAAAACACAATTTATATGTTATTGAAGATGCAGCTCAAGCACATGGAACAGAATATAAAGGTCAAAAAGTAGGTACTTTATCAGATGCAGCAGGGTTTAGTTTTTATCCAGGTAAGAACCTAGGCGCTTTAGGTGATGGAGGAGCAGTTGTTACAAACAATAAAGAAATTGCTGATAAAGTTAGAGCTTTAGGTAATTATGGTTCAGATTACAAATATCATCATATTTATAAAGGAACTAATAGTCGTTTAGATGAAATTCAATCAGCATTTTTACGTTGTAAATTACCACATTTAGATAAATGGAATGAATATAGAAGAAATGTAGCAAATAAATATTTTGAAGGAATAAAAAATCCATTAATTAAATTACCATTAAAAGATAGTGAAGATTATAGACATATTTATCATGTATTTGTCATTAGATGTGCTAAAAGAGATGAATTAGAAAAATATTTAAATGAAAATGGGATTGGGACTGTAAAACACTATCCTATACCAATGCATTTACAAGAAGCATATAAAGATTTAAATATCAAAGAAGGAAGTTTACCAATTGCAGAAGAAATTAGTAAAACTGTTTTAAGTATTCCAATGTACTATGGAATGACAGATGAAGAAGTGAATTATGTTATTGATAAACTAAATGCGTTTAAATAATGAGAGGATAATTATGATTACATTAAGAAAACTTCAATTAAAAGATGTTCCATTAATGCTAGAATGGATGCATGATGAAGAAGCAAAACATATTTTTCAAAATAATTTTGCTGAAATAGATGATGTTGCAGCAAAAAAGTTCGTAGAAAATTCTTTTAGAGAAGATCAGCAACATTTTGCAATTGTTGATGATCAAGATGATGAATATTTAGGTACAATTTCTCTAAAAAATATTGATTTAAAAAATAAAAATGCTGAATATGCAATTAGCACAAGAAAAAAAGCAAGAGGAACAGGTGCCAATCAAAAAGCAACGGAATCATTATTAAAATATGGTTTTGATAAGTTACAATTGCATAGAATTTATTTAAATGTATTATCATCTAATAAAAGAGCAATTTCTTTTTATAAAAAATGCGGATTTATTTATGAAGGAAAATTTAAAGATCATTTATTTATTGATGATAGATATCAAGATTTAGAATGGTATGCTATATGTAAAAAATAAGAGTATGATATGTATGAAAAAGTTGATTCATAATGTCTATGCATATCTAAAAGAAGAAAATATATAATAAAGTATTGAAATTATTAAAAAATTAAGATTGTTCAAATATTATATTGTATGTTTATGATGATTGTGTAATTGAAAAATAAGTATAGATATCATAAAAATATATTACTCATATTGATTTGTGCAGGTGTTGAAGGAGATTTTTTGTTAGCTTATTAAAGAAAATAGCATAAAAATACACAAGCAGTGAAATAAAAATAAGGGATTATTTGCTTTCACTGCTTTCTTTATATATAATTGCTTTGAAAAAAGGAGAGTTTAAATGGTTAAATCAATAATATCGAAATATAAAAATGTTCCTGTTGAAGTGAAAGCTTCTATTTATTATACAATTTGTAGTATTGTACAAAAGTGTATTGTTTTAATAACGTTACCCATTTTTACAAGATTAATGACAACTCAGCAATATGGGCAGTATAGTATCTATCAATCATGGATGAATATCGTAGCTATTTTTGCTACTTTGAACTTACAATATGGGTCATTTGATACAGCTATGATTAAATTTGAAAATGATCGAGATAGATACATATCTTCTATCCAAGGGATTGTTTCAGTTTTAACATTAATAACTTTAATTATATACATCATAGCTCCAGTATTTTGGAATGATTTATTGGAATTACCATCAATACTTGTTCTTGCAATGATTGTTGAAATATTGATGAGTACAGTCTTAACTTTTTGGACAAATAAACAACGTTTTATGTATAAATATAAACCAATGATTATTGTAACTCTTATCATATCAGTCGCATCTCCTTTAATAGGGTTGGTTGGTGTACTTTTATTTGAAGAAAAGGGAATAGCACGTATTTTAGGAAATACTGCAGTATATCTATGTATTGGTTTAATTATATACATTTATCAATTATATAAAGGGAAGGCTTTATATGATAAAAAATATTGGACATATGCTTTAAAATTTAATATACCTCTTATACCATATTATTTATCACAAATGATATTTAATCAATCTGATCGAATAATGATTAGTAGAATGTCTGGCCAAACAAATGCAGCATTATATAGTGTTGCTTATCAATTCGCGGTTGTCTTAGTTTTTGTTATTAACTCTATCAATAGTTCATTTGTTCCTTGGACATACAGAAGTATTAAAGATAAAAAATATAATATGATAAAAAAAGTAACAAATATTATTATAATATTTATTGCTACAATGTTGATTGTACTTATTTTATTTGGCCCTGAAGCTATTGCTATCTTAGGGGGAAGTAAATATAAAGATGCTATTTGGGTCGTTCCTCCAGTAGCAGGAAGTTTATTATTCTTATTTTTATCACAATTATGTATAAATGTAATGTTCTATTTTGAAGAAAATAGTTATCTTGTTAAAGGATCTATATTAAGTGCTGTTTTAAATATTGTTTTGAATTTCTTACTTATTCCTGTTTTTGGATACGTTGTAGCTGGGTATACAACTTTATTTTCCTATATTGTTTTTTGGTTGAGTAATCTATATTATATGAATAAATCATGTAAAGATAAAATAGAAGATTATAGATATGATACATTGTTTGATTGGAAAAAAATATTTATTATTGCTACTGCTTTCACGATTTTAATTATTTTATTGACATTTACATATTATACAATTTGGTTAAGAATTATATTTGTAGGTATAATAGGAATTATTGCTTTATTAAATAGAAATAAAATAATAGAATATTTTAAATTAATAAAAGGATAAGATGAATATGGATAAGACAAAGTTAACGTATAAAGTTGCTAGAAAAATATATGATTCATACCGCTTTTTAGTAGCTGATTTTAAAATAAAAAATTTAAAAAAAGTAACAAACACTAAAAAAAAGATAGTATTTATTTCACAAATGTCTAATTTGTGGATCAATGTAGATGATTTATATAATCAATTATCTAATGATGATCAGTTTGAAACATATGTTTTAATGATTCCAGAGTTTGATTATTCAAAAAAAGAATTTGATATCCAAACAATGAATACAAAGATTTATGATTTTCATAAAAATCATAATCATCAAAATACAATTAAAGCTTTTGATCAAGGAAAATGGTTTGATTTAAAAAATATTAATCCAGACTATGTTTTTTATGAAAGACCTTATAGTTCTTACTTACCAATGGAATATAAAATATCTACAGTTTCAAAATATACAAAAACATGTTATTTACCTTATGGATATGAAATGATGAACTATATTTTTGATACTTCACTTAATGTGGATTTCTTTAGATATTTGCATATCTTTTTTGCGGATAGTTATGTTACAGAATCTTTTAATAAAAAAAGAGCACCTTTATCTCATCGATTAGGATTAAGAAAAACGATATTAACAGGACATCCTATATTTAATGCTTTTAATAAAGCACAAAGTGAAGATAATCTATTTTGGGATAATGATGATCAACATTTTAAGATTATATGGGCTCCTAGATGGACAATAGATACGCAATTGGGAGGAAGTAATTTTTTAACTTATAAAGATAATATAGTTGATTATGTTGAAAAAGATAAGAAAAGAAGTCTTGTTTTTAGACCTCATCCACTTACATTTAAAAATTTTATATCTTTAGGTTTGATTACATCCGATGAAGTAGATGAATATTTAAGTAAGTTCCAAAATAATGAACAGTTATATTATGATCAAACATCAGAATATTTTACAACATTTTGGCATTCAGATGTTTTTGTAGGAGATATTTCATCAATTATACCTTGTTATTTTTTAACGGGTAAACCTATTATTTATTGTCATACTGATGCTGTGGATGATAATGATATTATGAAAAAAATATTTAGTGTATCTTATAATGCTTATAGTTTTGAAGATGTAGAAAAAATTCTTTTAGACTTACAAAATGGAATAGATCCATTAAAAGAAAAAAGATTAAAATTAAAAGATGAATTATTTGAAGATAAATATGTAAAATATGTAACTCAAAATATAATTAAAGTTTTAAAAGATAATTAAGAAAGGAAAAATACATGAATATAGAAGCAACAATCATTGTAATGGTCTATAAAAATTTAGATCAAGTAAGACAAACATTAGATTCTATAAAAAAGCAAACATATTCAAATTATGAAGTTATTGTAAGTGATGATGGTTCACCTAATTATACGCAAGAAGACTTTGATAAAATCACTGAACAGTATAAAAATGAATTTACGTACTTTAAACTTATAAATAACGGAATTAATAGAGGAACTGTCAAACATTTTAATAGTTTGATTAAACAGTCAAAAGGAACAATCATTTGTCCTTTATCAAGTGGAGATCAATTTTATAATGAAAATTCTCTACAAGAAATTATGAATGCTTTTGATCAAGAAGATAAACTTATATATACTTCAAAAAGAATGATCAAAAAAGAAAATAGTATAGAATATTATCCAAGTTTATATCAGGTTTCTTTATTAGATCAATCAAATCATTTTTTTGAATATATTATGAAATACGGTAATTTTGTATCGGGGGCTTCTACTTATTATAAAAAAGAAATTTTTGATAAATATGGATTGTTTGATGAAAAATATAAGTTATTAGAAGATTATCCATTCTATGTTAATCTTGCATTTAATAACGAAAAAATTGGATATATTGATTATCCAACAATTCAATATGAATTAGGAGGTATTTCTACAGCAAGTAATAGAAATCCTTTATTAGATCAAGATTATGTAACTTTATTTAAAGATGTTTTATCTCAAAAAGATATACATTTATCACATATGACAAAAAGAGCTTTAAACTATAGAATAGACAAGATTACAAAAAAATATAATTCTTTTTTAGTTCAACTATTGTATATAGATGTTGTTATAATGCTTTGTTTAAATAAAGCAGGAATTATTAAGGGGTAAATGGGGAAAATTATGAGTAAATAAAAAAACAATTTATATCTAATATACCATATTATGTATTATTCTTTATTTTATTATTTATACATATTCAATTGAATGTAAGTACAGGTGATGATGTAAATTTTGCAATTCGAGCAAAATCAATGACTTTTACAGATTTTAATATATATAAATACTATAATTGGTCTTCTAGGCAATTGATAGAAAGTGTACTTTATTTTATTTCAGTTCATAGTCATGTTTGGATGCTTTTAAACTCATTAGTTATTACAATTATAGCTAAATTAATAGAAGCAATATTTTGTAATCATACAATAAAAATGAAAATACTTTGTTGTATTGGAACACTTATCTATCCCTTGATTGATATGTCTTCTGCTGGTTGGATGGCCACAACAATTAATTATTATTGGCCATTAGGCGCTATTTTAATAAATTTATATTATTTAAAAAAAGCAAATAATCTTATTAAATTGAAATGGTATGAATATATTATTAGTTCTATAGCCTTATTATTTGCCGCAAATCAAGAACAAGGTTTTGCAATTTTGTTAGGAACTTATTTCTTCTATATAATTTACTGCTTTATCAATAAAAGGAAAATTAGTTTTTTTGTAATTTTAAATATTGTTTTAATCATTGCATCAGGAATATATATCTTTACATGTCCTGGAAATTGGGTGAGAAAGAAACAAGAAGTTAAAAATTGGTTTTCAGATTTTGGAACATTATCCTTTTTTAGAAAAATTGAAATAGGAATTTCTTCAACTGTTTATCCTATTTTATTTAAAAATAATGTACCAATGTTATTTTTATCATCAACACTTTTAATAATTATTAATACTTTTAAAAATAGTTTAGTGAAAGCAAGTACAATGATTATTTTTGTAATGACATTAGTTTTTGGCGTTTTAGGAAAATATTTAGTAGACTTATATCCAAATATTTCTTTTCTATATTCTAGATTAGGAAAATACGGTATTTTAAGTTTAAGTAATTTAAAATCATTTGTTCCATATATTATGTTTTTAATAGAATTTATTGCATTATTAATCATCATATTATTTTTAATTAAAGATAATAGAAAAAATATAGATATTTTTATTATCTTATTAATTGGCTTTGGATCAAGATTTATGCTTTGCTTTTCGCCAACTGTTTGGGTTTCAGGAAATAGAACCGCTCTATTTTTCAATGATTATAGCAAGCTGTTTATTAATTTCTAGATATCATCATAGAATAAAAAATTTAGATTATTTTATGGCTATATTTGGAGTTTTTGCTTTTTGTAATATTATTAATTGTTTAGTTTAATAAAGCTAGAAGTAATTTGAGAATATCAAATTATTTCTAGCTTTTATTTATTAGTTATATTGTTTAGAGTTTTTTTTGATGATAAAATGAATACAAGGGAGGTTTGAGCAATGAAAGGTTATTTGAAGAAAGGAATAGCATGTTTCATTTTTCTATTTTCAATTTCAATGAGTCTATCATTTGTTTCGGCATTAGAGAGAAATGATGAAGTAAAGATGAATGATGTTGTTGAAGTAAAAAATGGACTTTATAAAGAAAACGGGAAAGTTTATTTTTATGAAAATGATGTAGCAATTACAGGTATTGTTAATGATAATGGAACTTTTTACTATGTAAATGCAGATGGAAATGTTAAAACAGGATGGGTAAATGATCAAAATCACTGGTATTTTGTAAATAATGATGCTACTTGTAAACAAGGATGGTATAAATATTACGGTAAATGGTATTATCTAGATGCTAATGATGAAACATATCCATCATCAGCAGTAACAAATCAAGCAAAAGAAATTAATGGAATTAAATATCATTTTGATGAAAATGGTGCTATTAAAACAGGTTGGATAAATGATGATGATCATTGGTATTTCTATGATGGAAATGCAAGTTTAGTAAGTGGATGGTATAAATACTATGGTAAATGGTATTATTTAGATGCTAATGATGAAGCATATCCGTATGCTGCCATTACTAATCAAGTAAGAGAAATCAATGGTGTTAAATATACTTTTGATGAAAATGGTGCTATTAAAACAGGCTGGATGTTAGATGGTAATGATTGGCATTACTATGATCAAAATGGAAATAAATGCACAGGTTGGGTTTATGTTAAAAATCAATGGTATTTATTAAACGATGCAGGTGTCATGCAAACCGGATGGCAAAGAGTTTCTGGTAAATGGTATTATTTAGATGAATCAGGTCAAGGGTATATGTACACGGGTTGGCTTGATTTGAATGGTCAATGGTATTACCTAAATGCGTATGGTAGTATGTTAACAGGCTGGATAAATGTTAAAGGAACTTGGTATTATATGGATGCAAGTGGGGTAATGTGCACAGGTTGGAAGCAAATTGCTGGAACTTGGTATTATTTACATTCAGGTGGAAATATGGCTATTGGATGGTTGAAAGATAACAATCAATGGTATTATTTAAATTCATCTGGAGCAATGTTACATGATACGTATTTTGAAGCATTTTATTTTACTTCTAGTGGGGCTTTAAGAAGCGATAGTGTTTATGATTCAATGACAAGTAGAGCAAGCGGATACAGTAGTGCTACTAATTATTTGATTTTAGTTGATACAGCTAATTGTCGAGTAGCTATTTATCAAGGTTCTGTAAATAATTGGAACAATATTCATTATTATAGTTGTGCCCCAGGTAAAGCTTCAACACCTACAGTTAAAGGTGAATTTACAGTTGGAATAAGAGGATATTATTTTGACTCAGGATCATCTAGATGTTTCTGGTATACACAATTTAAAGGAAACTATTTATTCCATAGTACTCTTTATAATAAAAATGGTACAATTCAAGATAATAGAACAGGAATTCCATTATCACATGGTTGTGTAAGACTTGAAATACAATATGCTAAATGGATTTATGATAATATTCCTTCAGGAACAAAAGTAGTAGTATATTAATGTGAATTTGATGAGGATACTTAGAGTATCCTCGTTTTTTTTATATATTCTTGAAAAGAAACGGCTTACATGGTTAAATGAATATAAGGAGGGAAATCATGAAAAAGAAATTATTTATTGTATCACTTGTTCTTTCAATGTGTTTTTCTATGTTAAGTATAGTCAATGTACAAGCAAAAGAAACAATTAGAGAAGATCATTATGTAAATCCTATTTATAAAGATGTAAAAAGTAGTGTTGTTCATCATGATATTCAAACATATAGTTTAGAAGATGTTGAATATACAAGTGATCAAGAAAAACTTGTAAAGATATTTAGAGAAAAATTAATTAATAGAGAAAGTAATATTGTTCTTTATTATCATTGTGATGAAGAAATTACACAAGAATTTTTTTCTAATTTAGTACATCAGTTGTTTCAAAAGGCCATCAAACATACTGGTAATGGAAAAGAAGGAGACTATCTTAAATGGCACTGTCAAGGGTGGACAGTAAAAGCATCCATATCTGTAAATTCTAATAAGGGATATGATTTAAATATTTTTTATGATGTATCTTATTTATCTAGTTTAGAACAGGAAGAAAAAGTAGATGAAGAAGTCTCTAATTTATTGAAGTCATTAGATTTATCAAATAAGACAGACTATCAAAAAGTAAAAGCAATCTATGATTATATATGTTCAAATGTTACATATGATCATGATAACTTAAATGATAAATCCTATTCATTAAAATATACAGCTTATGCAGCTTTGATCAATAAAACAGCAGTATGCCAAGGATATGCATCGTTATTTTATCGCTTAGCATTAGATGCAGGTGTAGATACAAGAGTTATTTCAGGTGAAGCAGGGGGACCACATGCTTGGAATATCGTTAAATTAAATGGTAAATATTATAATCTTGATAGTACATGGGATGCAGGAAGAAGTACATATGCTTATTTCTTAAAAAATACAAATGATTTTGATGATCATGTAAGAGATAATGACTATCAATCAAATGAGTTTATTGAAGAATATCCAATGTGGGATGAATCTTATACAGAAATTGATTGTAATAAATATGGTCATAATTATAGTGAACCTATATATAAGTGGTCTGTAGATAATATGACAGTCACAGCTCAAAGAGTATGTGCAAATAATTATGAACATGTTGAAGAAGAAACCGTTACAGCTCAAAAAATTGTTAAAGATCCAACATGTACAGAAAATGGAATAATTACTTATATAGCTAATTTCAAAAATAATGCATTTAAGCCACAAACAAAAATAGTAGATGACAAAAAAGCAACAGGGCATAAAGTAGTTGTTGATCAAGGTAAAAAAGCAACATGTACAGAAGATGGATTAACAGAAGGAAAACATTGTTCTGTATGTAAAGAAGTCATCAAAAAACAAGAAGTGATTCCATCAACAGGGCATAAAGTAGTTGTTGATCAAGGTAAAAAAGCAACATGTACAGAAGATGGATTAACAGAAGGAAAACATTGTTCTGTATGTAAAGAAGTCATCAAAAAACAAGAAGTGATTCCAGCAACAGGGCATAAAGTAGTTGTTGATCAAGCTAAGGAAGCAACATGTACAAATACAGGTTTAACAGAAGGAATACATTGTTCAATATGTAATAAGATTATTAAAAAACAAGGAATCATTCCAGCTTTAGGACATGATTTTAAAGATGGAGTATGTACAAGATGTCATAATCAACTAAAAGGACAATGGAAACAATCAGGGAACAAATGGTGGTATCAATATGAAGATGGAACATATCCAAAAAATGAATTCATTACAATAGATAATAAACTCTATAGATTTGATCAATATGGATATATGCAAACAGGATGGTTCAGGGTCAATAATGAAGATTACTATGCTACATCTAGTGGAGCTATCAAAGCACAATGGGTAGGATCAGGAAATAACTGGTACTATGTAGACGCTGATGGAAAAATGGTAACAGGATTCCAAACAATTTCAGGATCAAAATATTACTTTGAAACAAACGGACTTATGAAAAAAGGATGGTTCAAAGTCAATGGAACAGATTACTACGCATCAACAAGTGGAGAAATCAAAGCCCAATGGGTAGGATCAGGAAACAACTGGTACTATGTAGATGCAGATGGAAAAATGGTAACAGGATTCCAAACAATTGCAGGAGCTAAATACTACTTTGCAAGTAGTGGATTAATGCAAACAGGATGGTTCAAAATCAATGGAGCAGATTACTATGCAACATCTAGTGGAGCAATTACAGCCCAATGGGTAGGATCAGGAAATACTTGGTACTATGTAGACGCAGATGGAAAAATGGTAACAGGATTCCAAACGATTGCAGGAGCTAAATATTACTTTGCAAATAGTGGATTAATGCAAACAGGATGGTTTAAAATCAATGGTGAATATTACTATGCAGCTTCAAGTGGCGTAATTAGTGCCCAATGGGTAAAATCAGGAAATAACTGGTATTATGTTGACGCTAATGGAAAGATGGTTACAGGAGTTTATAAAATCAATACAGTAGTTTATCGTTTTGATGCTAATGGTGTTTTGCTAGGATAATTTAATTCATTACAATTTAGTAGAAAGCAGCTCAGAAATATTTATTATATTATTTTTGAGCTGTTATATTTATAATTCAAGATATGAATGATTTATTGTTGTAAAGGTTAATTTAATATATACTTATTATGTATATATTTAATAGAAAGGAAATTTTTATACAAAAAGATTTGTGTAAAAAAGTAGTAGAAATTTAAATGGTAGAAACAAGTGTTATTATGGCAACTTATAAAGAAAGCATAGAATGTTTAAAACAGTCCATAGAATCAATTATTAATCAAACATATAATGATTTTGAATTTATTATTATTTTAGATAATCCAGATAATAAAGAACATATAGCATTTATAAATGATTATGTATGTAAGGATGAACGTATTAAATTCTATATAAATGATAAAAATATGGGGCTAACAAATACTTTAAATAGAGGACTTGAACTTGCTGAAGGAAAATATATTTGTAGAATGGATGCAGATGATATTTCTGAATTATATAGAATGGAACATCAAAAGAAGTATTTAGAAGAAAATGATTTTGATTTAATAGGTGGAATTTCACAAATGATCGATGAGGATGGAAATACTATTTATTCAATAAAAAAAGTTCCAACTGATTTTAAAAAGATAAAAAAATGTATTAAATATAATCAAGTTATTTCTCATCCAACATGGTTTGGTAAAAAAGAAGTATTTGATAAGTTAAATGGCTATAGAAATATGCCACTTTGTGAAGACTATGACTTTACATTAAGAGCAATACTTCAAGGATTTAAAATTTCTAATGTGAATGAATGTGTTTTAAAATATAGAATGACAAAGGATAGTATATCAAGATCAAATTTATTTGAACAATATTTATTTGCTAGATACATTACTAGACAATATAGTGAAGGAAAAGTAAGTGAAGTAGAAGAAGCTAAGGCGTATGTAAAGAAGAATTTAAGTGATAAAAATGCAAAGCATTATTTAAAAGGAAATGAGAGATTTAATAATGCATTAAATAACTTAGAAGAGAAACAATATATTCAATTTATAGCAAATGGTATTGCATTACTTTTTACTTCTAAATATTATCTTGATAAAATATTTAGATTTGTAATGGTTTATTTAAACTCATAATATATTAGTAGAATATTGATTAAAAAATTGGGTAGTAATACAAAAAAGTATTACTACTTTTTTGTATTTGAGTAGGGAAAAGGGGTGTTTGGTTTGAAAATATATAAACGAATATTTATGTGTAATATACTGTAGATAGGGAGGGAAGAACATAAGAAAAGTATTTTTAAAAGTAATGTGTATTACTATGTTATCTCTAGTTATGTCAATAACTATGTTATCATCAGTAAGCGCAAAAGAAGCGAGTATTGAATATCAGGGAGTATGGACTGATTATGCAGCTAAGGAATATGTTGCTGGTGATGGAACAAAGGAATCTCCATATTTAATTAAAGATGCTTCTGAATTAGCTTTATTAGCAAAAAATGTTAATGAAAAGGAAGAAAAAGATAAATATTATTAATCAATTTCTGATATTGATTTATCTGGACATTTTTGGAATCCAATTGGGGATGTAAAAAGAAAGCTAAATGTTTTTTATGGTGGAAATTATTTCTATGGCGTATTTGAAGGGAATAATCATACCATTAAAAATCTAAACATTATACAGAGTAATCCTAATGATGATAATTACTATTATGGATTATTTGCGTGGAATTCTGGAACAATTCAGAATTTAAATATAATAAACGCTAATATTGATTGTGATAGAGTTTCATATATTGGTGGAATTGCTAGTGTAAATGAAGGAAATATTAATCAGTGTTCGTTTGATGGCTCTGTTAGTGTAAGTAATGATGTAGGAGATATTGCTGGAATAGTAGGAAGACAAGTGAATGGCAGAACAGTAAATCATTGCAAAAATAAAGCACAGATAAAGGCAACAACTCAAGATTGTGATTATCTTGGAGGTATTTTAGGATTTAATGAAGACGGATATATTAAAGACTGTGTAAATGAAGGAGAGATTATTGGAAATAATCAAATTGGAGGAATTGCCGGAGAAAATGATGGATTTGATGGACATGGCTATATAGAACGATGTATAAATTTAGGTAACATTAAGGGAAACGAGATTGTTGGAGGAATTACTGGAGAAAATCATAGAACAGCATCTATAATAAATTGTGAAAATATAGGGCATATAACAGGAAATGAGTATGCTGGAGGAATTTCAGGTGCTGCTGGCGTATTAGAAAAAGACAAAAAAGAAATAAGATATTGTATTAATATAGGAAAAATAGAATGTAATTCATATGGAAATGCAATTGTAGGAGCACTATATGCAGCATCTAGTGGTGTAATTACAGCTCAATGGGTAAAATCAGGAAATAACTGGTATTATGTAGACGTTGAAGGTAAGATGGTCACAGGAGATTATGAAATTAATGGAGTAGTTAATCATTTTGATGCTAATGGTGTTTGGATCAATTAAAAATTTAACCAGAAGACAGAGAATATCTGAAGTGAACCGACTTTGTTGGACAAAAAATAATTAACTTAATGATAAGGCTTGATTCCTAATTTGTAAAGGAGTTAAGCCTTTTCCCTTTACTGTAATTCTAAAATTATTATGATAATGAATATAATCTATCATCGCTTGTTTTAAATTATCTAATGAT
>NZ_JAOQJR010000013.1:0-69138 GCF_025566905.1 [Clostridium] ammoniilyticum | reverse complement strand
GCCTCTAATGACAATACATTATAGGTCTTACACAGTGTCCACAAGCGTATAAGTTTGGCTCGTCCCAAGCCTACTTTTATAATTTATCTATAAGGACTGAAGAATCCTCAATCCTTCTGTAAGTATGTTGATTGCTGCATTATGGTCTCTGTCTCCAGTATAGCCACAATCACATGTATAAACTCGGTCTTTTAGGTCGAATTTTTTTACACTTCCACAGCAATGACAGATTTGGCTAGAAGGGTACCACTTGTCAACTTTTACAAAATATTTACCTCTTTCTTTAAGCTTGTAATCAAGCATATTAAGAAACATTCCATAACCGTTGTCAAAGGTCGCTTTTCCATTGCCAAAACCTTTATTTCCAATAGCTTTCATATCTAAGTCTTCGACACATACGATATCATACTGATTGGCTATCTCAGTAGATTTCTTATGAAGACTGTCGAGACGTTGATTCGCTATTTTTCTATAGATTCTGTTTACTTTTCTCATTTGTTTAAAATAGTTGCTTGATTTTGTTTCATTCTTTTTAGAACCTGCTTTTCGTGAAAGTCTTCTTTGTTGTTTAGCAAGCTTCTTATGACTTTCTCGATAGTATTTATGAACTCCTGCTTTATTCCCATTACTGTCCATATAAAGTCCATCGGATTTATAGTCAAGTCCAATAGCATTTGTACTTGATTTGGAAACAGATGGAATGTCTTCCTGTTCATATTCAAAAAGAACGGAAGCAAAATAGTTACCGACACTATCTTGAGAGACAGTAACAGATTTAAGCTTCCAATCATCTTTAGGCAGCTTATGAATAACAGCTTTGACCATTCCAACTTTAGGAAGCTTTATGACATTTTTACCAATAAGAATATTGTTGTTGGTAAAATTTGTTGTATACGACTTTTTAGATTTTCTTTTGCTTTTGAATTTAGGGAAATGATTTTGTTTTTTAAAAAATCTGTCATAGGCGTCTGCTAAATGAAAAACGGCATTTGAAACAGCAAATTTATCTATTTCTTTGAGAAAATCATAATCTTTTTTTAATGTACGAGTAGCGAACTCATTTGATTTAAGCTTAGAAAGATGGGATTCTCCATCTTTGTATCTTTGTTTTTGTAAGGCAAGTAATTGGTTATAGACAAAACGACAGCAACCAAAAGTTTTTGCAAACATGACTTTTTGTTCATCATTTGGATAGAGTCTATATTTAATTGCCTTGTTACTTTTGTTTGCTTTTGACATATATTTTACCTTCCTTGCGTTTGAATATATTCCTTAATAATATCTACGGTCACCCCACCTGTAGATATCAAACAATAGCTTTGTGACCAGAACATATCCTTCCATAAATGTTTCTTGATTTCTGGATATTCTTTTTTTATAAGTCTACTGCTTGCTGATTTATAAGCATTGATAAATTTAGAAATCTCACTATTAGGCTGCCCTCTGAACAGTATATGAACATGGTCTTTATCGTGATTCCATTCTTCCAACGAAATATTATAATTAAGGCATATGTTTTTAAATATCTCTTTAAGCCGTAATGAGATAGCATCATCAATAACATTATTCCTGTATTTGACACACATAATTAAATGATAATTAAGCATGAACACTGAATGATTATTAGTATCAAGTTCCATAGCAATATCCTTTCTAAAATTAAGTACGACTGAACGTCTTTTATACTTATAATGTATCACAGCTACATGTCTAAAACAACATCTATTATAAAAACTATAAAAGGAGCTAGATCCCTCCCTACGCTTCGCTTAGAGGAAGGGGATTGCGCTCCTATTTTTGTTCAACCCTATTCATAAGATCTTAAAGATAAAGATCTTACTATTTGGATGTTTACCAATGAAAATAGTGCAGATGCTGTCTATGGTTCATTAGGTGAAGCTAGATGGTCTATGGAATGTGATGAAAATGGAAATGTCCTTTCTATTTGGTGGAATGAAGGAACTTGTCATTTAATGGGCTATGACTACGATAAAGAATACTTTCAAACATTACCTCCATTTACCCATCTTCACAATAAGATTCAACAATTGAGATAAAAGAGGTATCTGGACGACCGCTATTATTTTTTACAACTTTTACAAACATAACATCACCATCCTATACTACAAATATATAATAAATATATTTAAATTAAAAGTAATAAGATTATATACCCTATACTACACAAAAAGAAATATTTGATACTATTATAAAAAAAGGATAAAAATAAAAAGACATGAACCTAAGATTATATCTTAAGTTCATGCCATTTGGAGATTAACTCTCCTTTTTATAATGTATTTTCTGATGGATAAAAGGATGAATAAAACTAATTTCAACACTATCCAAATAAAACAATTGATCTTCATTTGATCCATAAAGAAGATCTCCCACTAAAGGGTGACCAATAGAAGCCATATGTACTCTAATTTGATGGGTTCTTCCCGTTACTAATTTGCATTCTACAAGTGTTTGATTATTTTTATGCATTAAAGATTTATAATACGTCTTAGCATACTTACCATGATCATCAACAATTCTTTTAATAGAATCATTACTTTTTAAAATAGGCCGCTCAATAACGCCTTCCCCTTCTAAAATTCCTTCAACTAAACAATGATAAACACGTTCTACTTGTTTAATATCTTTAGAAAGCAATGCATGAGCTTGTGATGTTTTAGCAACCAACATATATCCTGATGTTTCTTTATCTAAACGATTTACTAAATGAATTGTACTTTTTAAACCAATTTGTTGATAGTAATACATTAAAGCATGACATAAAGTATGGCTTTGATATCTTTTAGTAGGAATACAAGGCATTTGGCTTTCTTTATCAATGATTATATAATAGTCATCTTCATAAATGATTTTTAAAGGAATATTTTCTGGTTGAATATTTGAGTTTTCTATTGGAAAAATAATTTCTAAACAGTCTCCTTTTTGAAGTAAACATCTTACTGTTTGACTTTTTCCATTGACTAAGAAATCACCTTCCCTTTTAATCCTTTTAATCATTGCTTGACTAATTGGTAATTCTTTCAAATAATCTCTTAATAAAATCGTTTGTTCAATTTGATAACTCATGAATTAATAAATGCCCTTCTTACTCTTTTAATAAAAGACATTTCTTTATATTCAATAAAACGAACATACTTACGCCCAATCGTAATCTCAATATTTTCAACATCCTCTAATTCTAAATGAATATGGTCGATCCCAATCAAAGAATGATTAAAATGATTTCCAACTAATTTAATTGTTTGACTTTCATCTAAAATCAAACTTGAACCTAAAGAACGATATGCATTATGATGAATTCCTGCAACTTCTGTAAGTTGCATCAAAGGAATACCTGGATAAATGATAGAACCACCTAAAGATTTATTATAAGCAGTCGATCCAGAAGGAGTTGAAACACATAAACCATTCCCTCTAAAAACTTCTAATAAAACATTACCAATATACACATGAATAACCTGTGCTTGTAACCCTTGATCTAATCTTAATTCATTTAAAGCATAATATGTTTGAAAAGAGTCTTTTTTATTAATTTTAATTTCTAACATATATCTTTTCATCGTCTTAAATTGTCTAGAAGTCACATCTTTTATAAATTGATCCACTTCATCAACTTGGTAATCTGTATAAAATCCTAAAGTTCCTGTATGTATACCTACAAAACAACAATCAACATTTAAATATTGATGTACAGCTTCTAAAATAGTTCCATCTCCTCCAATTGAAATAACAAGATCTGGATTTTTTTCATCATAAATAAAAAAGTTTTGTAAACTTTCTTTAATTTTCAAAGCTGTTTTTTTAGAAAGATCATCATTTCTAACCATTAATGCATATTTCATCTTTCTTCCCTCCATATAGATGTATTATAATATATCTAGAGCATTTAAGCAAAGAGGTATCATATGGAACATTTAGAAATTGAATTTAAAATGTTATTAAAAGAAAATATATTTAAAAAAATATTATCTGATTATAAAAATCAAATCAAAGACAGTTATCAACAAACCAATTATTATCTTTTTCATCCTCTATTGGAAAAGAAAAAATACTCACTCAGAATTAGAGAAAAAAAAGGTCATTACGAACTCACATTGAAAAGACCTTCAGCTATTGGTCTGAATGAATTAAATATAGATATTAATAAAGAAATTAAAGATGCTATTTTTAATCATCAACATGTCAATAATGAAATCTTTGATATTTTAGAAAAAGAAAATATTTATATCAAAGATTTAACATGTGGATATTATTTAAAAACAACACGTCATGATATTATTTTACCCGATGGTGTTTTATCCTTAGATGAAAATGAATATAACCATCATCATGATTATGAAATAGAATTTGAAGTGGAGGATTATGATCAAGGACTTCAAACATTCAAAAAAATCATTCAACCTTATCATTTAGAATATAAACAAAACTGTTTAAGTAAAATCAAACGAATGTTAGAAACATTAAAAAACGAATAAGTCACATACTTATTCGTTTTATATTTGATAGCTTTCCATAAACACACTTAAAGAAACCGGCCTACCATAATAGAATCCTTGAATATAATCTGGCTTTAATAACATAATACGTTCAAGTTCTTCCTTTTCTTCTATTCCTTCAATACAAATCTTAACACCTACGCTATGAACCATATCCACCATATGTTTTAGCAACATATTTTCATACTCATTTGAAAGCGCATTTTTCATCAATGTTCGATCTATTTTTATATAATCTGGTTTTAAATTATAAAGATAGTGGAAATTAGAATATCCTGTTCCAAAATCATCTAAAGCAAGTAAGATATTTTCTTTCTTTAAACCATTACAAAAATCAATAAAGTTTTTATTAGATTCAATAAAACCACTTTCTGTAAGTTCTATAACCAATTGATTATTTTCTATTTTATAATTTTTTATAATATTTAAAATATCATTTAATGCTGGCGTTTTTAACACTTGAACATAAGACATATTAATTTGTACTTTAATATTTGAAAACATACTTACAGCTTTTAATGCTTGATCTAAAACCCATCTACCTACAGGAATAATCAAATCACTTTCCTCTAATAATGGAATAAATTCTAGTGGTGAAATTTTACCAAATTCATCACATTCAAATCTAAGCAATGCTTCCATACTATGAATCTTTTCTGTTTTCATATCAATAATTGGCTGAAAATAAACTTCAAATCCTTTAAATTGTTGGTTAACTGCTTTATGTAATTCTTTTGTTAATTTATTTTTTCTTAAAAATTCTTGATAATCTTCCTGCTTAAAAATCGTATATGTATTTTTTCCATTTGTTTTCGATTGATTTAAAGCAAATTCTGTCCATTGCATAATAGAATTATAACTTTTATTAGGATAATCATGAAAATCTAGAATATCTGCAGAAATCGTTAAATAAATATCATAATTAATAGATTCTACATAACATGTAATACTTCTACGTATTGCATTATAAAGAGCTCTTGCATCTTCTTTACTGCCAACAACATCCATCACAATAAATTCATCAGCGACAATCCTATAAAGTTGTTGATTTTTAGTTAATAACTTTTTAATACAATTTCCAACTTGTTTTAAAACAACATCACCATATTTTACACCGAAATTTTCATTAATATTTTTAAAATCATCAATATCAATTCTTAAAATAAAACCCTGTGTAATATCTTCATGAATAGGATAAATAAAATTTTTAAAACTCATTTCTCCTAATAATCCACTATCATTATCAGCAACTTGTCTTTTACCAATTTCATTAATACAGCCAATAATATATTTAACATTCCCATCATAATCCTTAATCGATTTACTTCGACAATTGATCCAAATAGGAATACCGTCTTTTCCAATCCAACGATATTGTAAATTATGAAAATTTTTCTTTCCCGAAACCAACTTATTCATATCTGATAATAACATTTCTAGATCATCTTCATATACAAATTTTTTATGTGCTGGTAAAGAATTACTAAATTCATAGCTTGGAATATTAAATCTTTTCATAGCATGTGGTGAGATAAAATATATGTCTTTATCAAGATCCATTACAAATAAATAATCATCAATACATTGATCTAAAATAAGTATAATTTCTTTATACGTCTTTATAGCCTTTGCATCTAATCTATCCATAAATACCCCTTCTTTTTATACTAGTAATAATAATGATAACGATTTTTCTTTTTTAAAAAAGCATTTACAATTAATAAAATAATACCTACAAAGAAATAACTAGCTCCACATATATACATATATTTAATAGAAGTTAACTGAATTGTCATTGTAGAAGATGCCATTGCTGTTAATCCTAAAATTATCGTAAAAGAAATCAAGAATGTCATAATTCCACAAACCATATAACTTACTGATAAACATTTTGTAATCAATCTCTCTTGAACTGAAATAAAAATAAGATAAGCTGTAGAAATAACTAATAAAATAGCACTCACAATAATATGTGTAGAATTTTTAAAGCTATATACTTTCTTTACAATCTTATATGTTTCTCCAGATTGTTCCATCGTATTTTCTACTCGACTTAATACTTTATCTTGTAAACCTTGTAAATCCATTTGATTGATAGCTTGATCATAAAGTGTTGTAAACGTTTCTTCATTTATTGAAGGATTCAAAATAGAATATACCTCATTTTTTTTATCTTCTAAAACTTGCTTTAATAAAGTTTCATCTAGAGTAGATGATTGATTATTTAAAACAGTATCAATATATTCATTAACAAGTTCTTGCGTTTTTTCATCTTGTTGTAAAGAAGAAACAAGTGCTTGACTTTGGCTTTCATCCATATTCATCATACTTAAAACATTTTGACAAGTATCTTCTAAAGCATTTGTTACAGCCGTTGATTTAACAACTGTTGGTACCATATCATTAATAATCAAATGATTCATAAATAATGAAATTGCTAGATAAAAACATGAACAAATTAAAACAAGTGTCATTATAACTTTTAATATTTTTTTCATATTGTCTCCTAAAAAAGAATCCATCTATTGACTTGATTCCTTTTCTCTATCCCTTTCATATTCTTTTTTAAAATTCAAACAATCTTTATTGCTGAATTGTGGACAACGATCCATATCATGACATTCAGCTAACTTTCTAAGTTCTTTAGGAATAAAGACTCTTATTTCTTCAGAATTGTAACCAACTTGAAATCTTCTTTCATCAATCATAATTGGTCTTTTTAAAACTGATGGATTTTCCTGTATAAACTTAATTAAATCATTGATTTTCATTGAATCAATATCAATATCATTTTCTTTAATAATTTTGCTTCTTTTGGAAATAATATCATCCGTACCATTTTCACTACGTTCTAATAATTCTCGAAGTTCTGATTCTTTTAATAAAGTAGAAAAAATATTCTTTTCTACATAAGGTATTTGATTTTCATTTAACCAAGATTTTACTTTTCTACAAGAAGCACAACTTGGGGCGGTATATATACGTATCATACAATCACTCCTTTGTAAATAATTATACAACAATTTTAAACTTTGTATATCTTTTTTTAAATATCTTGATTTTTATAGATGAGCTCATTATAATGTTTTTAAAGACATTGAAGGAACATAAGTAAATTATATTAAATGTTATAGAAAGCTTATGGTTGATGGAAATAAGCCATTGATATAATAGAAATTGGGGTTCTGGAGTTACAAAAGGCATGAGTCTTTTGTCGCTAATCGCGTTAAGATCAAGAGCGTATATTTTATACGAATTAAGGTGGTACCGCGTTTATAACGTCCTTTTTTAAGGACGTTTTTTATTTTAAGGAGGAAAATTTATGAAAAGAATGTTGAGTGGCATCAAGCCAACAGGAAGAGTAACTTTAGGAAATTACATAGGAGCTATTAAACCTTTTGTTTCTTATCAAGATGAATATGAAATGATTGTTTTTGTTGCTAACTTACACAGTATGACAATTTATCAAGAACCAAAGAATTTAAGAAAAAATACAAAAGATTTGATTTCTTTATATTTAGCAGCTGGATTAGATCCTAAAAAAGTCACATTATTTTTACAATCTGATGTTTTAGAACATGCTCAACTTGGTTGGTATTTAGGATGTATGGTGTCAATGGGTGAATTATCACGTATGACTCAATATAAAGATAAAGCAAGCAAACTTAAAAAAGATGAATCTATTGGAGCTGGTATTTTTAATTATCCTTCATTAATGAATGCTGATATTTTACTTTATGATCCAGATTATGTACCAGTTGGTGAAGATCAAAAACAACATTGTGAACTTGCTAGAGATATTGCTGAAAGATTTAATAATCGTTATAGTGAAACTTTCAAATTACCTGAACCACTTGTTCCAAAAGTAGGTGGACGTATTATGGACTTACAAAATCCTACAAAGAAAATGTCTAAATCTGATGAAACAGGTAAAGGATGTATTTATATTTTAGATGATATTAATGTTTCTAAAAAGAAAATCATGTCTGCTGTCACTGATAGTGATAACGCTATTTACTATGATGTTAAAAATAAACCTGGTATTTCAAACTTACTTACTATTTATTCTATTTTAAGTGGTGAATCTATTGATGCACTTGTAGAACGTTATCAAGGTGTTGGTTATGGTCAATTTAAAAAAGATCTAGCTGAAGTTGTAGGTAATGAATTACAAAAAATCCATGATAAATATAATGAAATCAATCAAGGTAACTATATCGATACAATTTTAAATGAAGGTGCTGATAAAGCACGTTATATGGCAAGAAAAAAACTTGCGAAAGTTGAAAGAAAAATAGGAATTACAATTAAGAAATAAGCATTGCTTATTTCTTTTTGTATTCCTTTTTAGTAAATTCATAGAATAGGATTTCATGTATAAATGTATAGCCCTTAGCTATTTTATTTTTTAAATGATTATATTTTTGGATACTTTGTGCATCTTCGATATTTAGCTGTCTACATAACATCAAAAAATCATCATAATTTTCCATATAAAGTTCATCAATTCTTTGTTCAATAAATTGTTTTTTTAACCTTTCCTCTCTTGTTAGACCATATTCTTTCATTTCTCCTTCATCATACATTTGATAATGAATATTAGACAGTTCTAAAGCAGCAATCTTTTTATTCATTTTATCACGATCACAAAAATCAAAAACACTTCGATAACAAAGCTTTCCTTGATCATCTGTTTCAATCGCTAAAGCATAATGACCATCTCCTATTGCAAATACTTTTTGACACAACTTTTGATCAAAAATGTGTAAACATCCATAAATAAAATCATGGAGTGTTTTTTGATCTACTTTAAAACATGAAAGTGTTGAAATGATTTCGATATCATCACCATTTGACCATTCATATGGCTCTAATAGTTCTTCATCTTCTTTAACCCAATTAACAATCATTTTCTTCCTCCTTTTTCTTTATTATATGTCATCTCCATTAAAAAAATGTTTTTGTATATTTTTATAATATTTTCATATATAATGGGTGACGAGGTGAAATTATGAGTTTAATTAAAGATATTATTGTCTATGCAATCTTAGGTGCTATTCAAGGTTTTAGTGAACCTATTCCTATTTCAAGTAGTGGACATTTAGTTTTATTCCAAAGTATTTTTGAAAAACTTGGTTTAATGGTTCCACAAATGAATGATGTTACTTTTGAAGTTATTGTTAATACTGGTTCACTCATTGCTATCATGTTTTATTATCGCCAAGATATTATTCGTCTAATCAAATCCTTTTTCGGGTATATTGCTAAACCTCAAGAAAGAGATGAGCTATTACCTGATTTTAGATTTTGTATGTTATTAATTATTGCTACAATTCCTGCAGCAATTGGTGGTGTTCTTTTTAATGATTATGTTGAACATGCTTTCTCTAATCCTAAATTAGTAGGTTGTTGTTTACTTTTAACTTCTTGTTTTTTAATGCTTATTCACAAATTTGGGTATAAAGGAAAAAGAACAACAAAAAGCATGAATTTATGGGATGCATTAAGAATGGGATTTTTCCAATTACTTGCTTTACTTCCTGGGGTTTCTCGTAGTGGATCAACACTTACTGGTGGGATGCTTGGTGGTCTTGATCAAAAAGCAGCAAGAGATTTCTCTTTCTTTATGTTTATGCCTGTCAGCTTTGGAGCAATCATTTTAAAACTTAAACATTTTTTAACAAGTTCAACTGTCGCTGCATTATGGCTTCCTTATTTAATTAGTTTTATTGTCAGTGGTGTTGTTACTTATTTAGCACTTAATTTATTGTTTAGTATTTTAAATAAAAGAAAATTGAATTATTTTTCTTACTATTGTTTTATAGTAGGTATTATTGCAATTCTTTTCTTATAATATACAAAAAAGAGATTTCAAAAACGAAATCTCTTTTTTAATTATTTTTTAGCGATAACTTCTACTTCAATTAAAGCTCCTTTAGGAAGTTTAGCAACTTCTACAGCAGATCTTGCTGGATAAGGTTCTACAAAATATTCAGCATAAATACCATTTACTGTTGTAAAATCATCCATGTTATCTAAAAAGACAGTTGTTTTAACAACATTTGAAAATGATAATTCTTGGCTTTCTAATAATCCTTTCACATTTTTTAAAGCTTGATGAGCTTGTGCTTCGATTCCTTCTGGCATTTCACCTGTACTTGGTACTAGAGGAATTTGTCCTGAGAAAAAATACATATCCCCTACTTGTATTCCTTGACTATATGGACCAATAGCTCCTGGAGCTTGATCTGTTTTCACTACATTTTTCATTTTTTAATCCTCCTTGCCATATAATTATAACAAACTCTTCATATATTAAAATGATAAAGTTGTATTTTTTTTATGAAAAAGTATAATTATTGAAAAGGATGTGTTTTTATGAAATATGGATTAGTTTTATCAGGTGGCGGTTCTAAAGGAGCTTATGAATCAGGATGCATGAAAGCATTACAAGAATTAGGATATCATTTTGATATTGTTACTGGTACGTCTATTGGTGCTTTAAATGGGCTACTTGTAGCTCAAGAAGATTATCAAAAGCTTTATGAATTATGGGATACTTTATCATTAGAAAAGGTTTTAAAGCATCCTATTCAATTTGATTTTTCAATTGAAAATCTAATGAACAATTCTTCTAATATAGGTCCTTTTTTAAAGTCCTATCTTGATAAAAAAGGTGCTGATATTGAACCACTTGTTCAATTAATCAAAGGTCTTTATAATGGCAAAAAAGCGAAAAGTTCACCCATCAAATATGGTTTATGCACTGTTGCTTTTCCTTCTATGAAACCATTAGAAATCACAGTAGATGATATGAGCGAAGATAACATTGTAGAATATGCTATTGCTTCAGCCTCATGTTTTCCTGCATTTCCTATTCATTATATAGATAAGCAAGGATATATTGATGGCGGATATTATGATAATTTACCTATCTCTCTTGCTTTAAAAATGGGAGCACAAAAAATTATTGCAATTGAACTCAATCAAGAAGCGACCCATCCCTATTTATTACATCGTGAAAATATCACTTTTATTAGACCGTCTAAGCATTTAGGTGGCTTTCTTGATTTTAATCGAGAGCTATTGGATCAAAGAATACGCTTAGGTTATCTTGATACTTTAAAAACATTTAAAAAATTAAAAGGGCATCGTTTTGCTTTTTATCCTGAAGAAAATATTCAAGAAATAGCTTTATCTTTTCATAATCAAATTTTAAACTATGAAAATCAATACAATCATCATTTACTTACAATTTCAGATGAAACACCTATTCTTGATTTATTAAAAGAAAATACGTATTTAGATTACTTAAAATTAGAAGATTATTTTATCTTAGGTTTAGAACTTTATATGAGTGAACATGATTACGATGATTTAAAGGTTTATCATTTTAAAGATATTATTCAAGACATCAAAAACCAAATTAAACCTGATTTAAGAGAAATAGAAAGAATTGATTTTAAAAATATCGCCCAATCTTTTAAAGATCTCACAAATCATCAAATTCTTAAAAATTACTTATCTTATTTTATAAATAAAAAAGAAGAACATTTAAATTATGAAAATCTTTTCTTAAAAGAATTTGTCCTAGCGATGTTTATTACTTGTGTCTTAAGCTATGAAGTCTCATAGCTTTTTTTGACATCCTTACTGTTTTTCTATAAACTAGTACTGATAGAAAGTTGGAATATTATGAAAAATATATTAAAAATCATTTTATGTGTTCTTGTTTGTTACATAGCAATCGGACTTGGCTGGGTGACAAAAGACATCATTATTCATGAAAACGGTAAAGATGGAATTGCTATCTTAGGATACCATGGTGTCGTAAGTGAACAAGAAAAAAAAGAAAACTATGCATCAAATCCTTATTTTATGTCTATAAGTGAATTTGAAAAACAAATGAAATATTTAGCGGATAATAATTATCAATGTCTATCCATGGAAGATGTTGAAGCCTATTATCACGGAAAAAAAGAAGTATCTAAAAAAGCTGTATGTTTAACTTTTGATGATGGATATAAAAACTTTAACACTATTGTTAAACCTATTATAAAAAAATATAATTTGCAAGCTACAAACTTTGTCATTGGTTATAAAACCAAAACCAATAATCCACTTTACTTACAAACAAATGATTTGAAAAATGATCAATATGTTGAATACTACAGTCATTCTTATGATATGCACCATATTGGTCATTTACCCTATAAAAAGAAAATAGAAACCATGACAACAAATGAAATAAAAAAAGACTTTGAAAAAAACAAAGGCCTTGTTTCAACAGATTACTTTGCCTTTCCATATGGTGTCAGTTGTCAAAATGCACAAGATTATCTCAAATCAAGTTCTGTTAAACTAGCCTTTAGTTACAATCAAAATAGACATATGACATGCAATGATAAACAATACTTGCTTCCACGTTATCTTATGTTTTCTAATATGCCCTTCCCCCTATTTAAATGGTGGATAGAATAAAAGAACTATACGAATGAATCGTATAGCTCTTTTAATTGATAATTTTTAAAACATCTTCTTCATTTCTTACATTAAATATGTTTAATGTAAGAACATTTAATTTTTCTAGCGATGCATTTGTAATTTGTTTTTCTAAAGGTCTTGATAAAGTTCCTAGTTTCACTTTAAGCAGTTCTTTTAAAGTATTGAGTTTTCCTTCATCTCTAAGTAGTTTTTTACAAGTACTGTCACTTGCATTTCTTTAATGCACATCCGCTTTCCTCATATAAATTTTTTATATTAAGATTTTATACATTGCTTTTTGTTTATATTGTTTATCATATTTATAAGGAGTTTTTCTGATTTAATTGTATCATATGCTTAAAGATAATTTGTCTCATATTTGTTTCACATTTGTCTCATTTCTATTATCATTTTATCTTCTTTTTCCCTTCTTTCAATGGACAAATAGTCCAAAAAAAGAAGTCCCTTAGGACTTCTTGAAATACCTTTATCAAGTTTTATTTAATCACTCTTACATTAATAATTCCTTCAGCTGCTTCGATACGTTCAATAATATCTTGACGTACATCATCATTTGTATCAATTAATGTATAAGCATAATCCCCACGAGAACGGTTCACCATATTTTCTATATTTAAGTTGTGATCAGCAAATAATTTAGAAATACGTGCCAAGATATTTGGCATATTTTTATTGGTAATACATAGTCTTACTTTTGATTCTCTTGGTTGATTAACAGCTGGGAAATTCACAGAATTTTTAATATTTCCATTTTCTAAGAAATCTTTTAATTCTTGAACAGCCATTTTCGCACAGTTATCTTCACTTTCAGGAGTAGAAGCTCCTAAGTGAGGTAATACAATAATATTATCTTTTCCAATTAATTCTTGTGAAGCAAAATCAGTTATATATTTACTTAATTTACCTGATTCAACTGCTTCTAATAAATCCTCGTTTACAACTAAGTCCCCTCTAGCAAAGTTCAATAAACGTGCTCCGTCTTTCATTAATGCAAACTTTTCTTTATTTAACATACCCTTTGTATCTTTAGTACTTGGTACATGGACAGTAATGTAGTCACATGTTTTAAATATTTCATCCATATCTTTTGCTTGACGTACATGTTTTGATAAAGCCCAAGCAGAATTGACGGACATAAATGGATCATATCCATAAACTTCCATTCCTAGTTTATTAGCTGCATTTGCAACTAAAACTCCAATAGCACCTAAACCAATAACCCCTAATTTTTTACCTTCGATTTCAGGTCCTACAAAGTTTGATTTTCCTTTTTCTGCTGTCTTTCCTACATTTTCATCATCCTTTAAAGTATTGACCCATTCAATACTTTCAACGATCTTACGACTTGATAAAAATAAAGCACATAAAACAAGTTCTTTTACCGCATTCGCATTTGCCCCCGGTGTATTAAAAACAACAATTCCTTTTTCTGAACATTTTTCAACAGGAATGTTATTGACCCCCGCACCAGCTCTCGCAATCGCTTTAACATTTTTTGTAAATTCATATTCATGTAAAGATGCACTTCTAAGTAAAATAGCATCTTCATTTTCTAACGTTTCCCCATATTCATAATCTTCATTAAAATAATCCAATCCTACTGAAGATATTTTATTCATCAATTTAACCTTATACATACTTGACTCCTTATCGATTATTTTCTTCAAATTCTTTCATAAATGCGACAAGTTTTTCAACACCTTCATATGGCATTGCATTGTAAATAGAAGCACGAATTCCCCCTACAGAACGATGACCTTTTAAATTTGTCATGCCTGCTTCGATACTTTCTTTAACAAACTTCGCATCTAAATCTTTATTTGGTGTTGTAAAAGTCACATTCATAAGTGATCTATTTTCTTTATCACTATGTGCTTTATAGAAAGTCGATTGATCTAAATAGTCATAAACTAATTTAGCTTTCTTTTCATTTCTTTCTTTCATAACTTCTAATCCACCTAAAGAATCGATCCATTCAAGAACAAGTCCTAAAACATAAATTGCATAAGCTGGTGGTGTGTTATACATTGAATCATTTTTAATCATCAATTTATAATCTAATAAAACAGGTGTTGTTTTGGCAACATCTTGAAGTAAATCTTCACGAATAATTGCTACTCCTAATCCAGCAATTCCCATGTTCTTTTGAGCACCCGCATAAATCATCCCATATTTACTTACATCTACTGGTTTTGATAAAATATTAGATGACATATCCGCAATAATTGGTACCCCATTTGTTTCAGGTACATATTTCCATTCTGTTCCATAAATTGTGTTATTGGCACAGATGTGTAAATAAGATGCATCTTTAGATAAATCTAATTCATCTTGTGTTGGAATATGTTTAAAATCATTGCTACTACCATCATAAACAATATGAATATCCCCATATTTTTTTGCTTCTGCAGCTGCTTTTTTACTAAAAGCACCTGTAATCGCATAATCAGCTTTCCCATTCTTTAAAAGATTTAAAGGAACCATTGAAAATTGTTGAGTTGCTCCCCCTTGAATAAAAACAATTTTATAATTTTCAGGAACATTCATCACTTTCTTTAATAATCCTTTTGTTTTTTCAAAGATATCTAAGTAGGAAGAGGATCTATGACTCATCTCCATTACAGACATACCACTGCCTTCATAATTCAACATTTGTTTTGCTGCTTTTTCAAGTACAGCAACAGGCAACATTGAAGGACCTGCTGAGAAATTGTAAACTCTTTTTTCGGTCATATATAAAACCTTCCTTTCTTATTTGTATTGCTAACATTATATTGTATACAATTTTGTTTGTCTAGTGATATTGTATAAATTCATACAATTTATAATTTGTTATCAAATAGATAAAAAATTATAAATAAAAAGACAGATTACTCTGCCTTATATATATGCCAAACAAAAAGAATCATGCCAATCATTAAAGATACCATTGCCACAATCAAATAAGAATCAATACTTATAGATGAAATAGGAATATTTAACATCTTAATATAAAAAGATTTTGATATTTCAATTAATCCTATCATCATATAGTCAATCAAGGCTTTTACTAAAAGAACTATTGAAAAAACCAAAGAAAAACTTGATTTATTTAAATTATATAATCTAAAAAAACATAATAATATCCACAATAAAATAATTATTCTAAAAAATATTGATTGCATAATCGAATAAATAAAAACAAAGATTTTTGAAAAAGAACTTAACTTATTTTTCATACGATGAATCATTTTATTCCAAAACTGATTTTGTTTTAAAATATTCATAATTTGTTTTTCTTCAATAGATATATTCAATTCATCTTTGATCATTTTTTTACATAATGTAGAAAATTTTTGTAATTCTTTTTGATCTAATTTTATTTTATTTTTATTGGTATTTCGCATAGATTGATCAAAAGCATATCTATTTAATTGATAAAGAGCATCACTCTTTTTTATTTTATTTTGTAACTGATTTATTTGTTGAAAATTTGCATCTGTTTCTTCGTCTATAATTAAATCAATAATTTGATTGACAATAAGTGAATTAATATAATTATCACTGATTGTCTTTACACAAATTGTTTGAAATGTCATGGAGATCGTTAGTAGACACATTAAAACGACAACAACAATACAAGTTTTTAATTGTCTCTTTTTTTGCATTAAACTCACCTTATTTTTATTATACCTAATAATACAAAAAAAGAAACTGTTCTTTAAAGATGTAAAAAACAATTTCTATCATGATGATTATAAATCCCAATTGCTTCTAAATAAGAATAGATTGTAATACTTCCTACAAATGACATACCTTTTTTCTTTAAATCCTTAGAAATTTGATCTGATAACGTACTCGTTGTTTCATTTTCTTTTTTTTCATAAATAATTTTATCATTTGTATAAGCCCATAAATATTTAGAAAAAGAACCATATTCTTTCTGTATTTCAATAAATATTTGTGCATTTTTAACTGCTGCTTTAATTTTTCTAGAATTACGAATAATCTTTGGATTATTCATTAACTCATTTATTTTGCAATCATCATACATTGCTATTTTATTAACATCAAATTGATCAAAAGCCTCTTTAAAAGCTTCTCTTTTATGTAAAATAGTGATCCAAGAAAGCCCTGCTTGAAATGTCTCTAATAAAAACATTTCATACAATTTTTGATCATCATAAACAGGTTTTCCCCATTCATGATCATGATAATCAATATAAAGAGGATCATCATTGACCCATGAACATCTATGCATTTTTAACCTTTCTAAAATCAGTTAATTCAATTTGATACTCTTTAAGCCAATCTTTTAACCATGATGAACATAGAAAATCACATTCCATTGCCCTAATAAGCGTAAAAGATGAATGTGTTAGAATATATTGATCTAAATACCCTGGATGGAAAACCATCACGGATACATCATGATTTCTAATAAATTCTAAACTGTTTTCAATATATTCTTTTGGATCATAAAGCATTTGTTCATTAAGCTTGGCCATTGCAATACCATAAATATTATTTTCTTTTTCAAACTCTTGATCAAATAAAACATTTTCATAAAAAAGACCATATTTTTTAGCCACATTTCTTAAAGCTATAAAAAATTTTTGTGAAATAACAGCATGACATTCAAAATAATCAGGATCTTTTCCAGTGATTTCTTTAAAACGTAAATATTGTGCTTCAATTTCCATCTCAGCTTCTTCAATAACTACTGTATCTTCTTTTCTACTTCTAATTTCTCTTGATGAACAAAATTCACCATTTTCTTGAACTAAAGATGGTATAAGCTTAGGATCAGTTAAGGGTCTTCCCGCACAAATATTTGTATGTTGCCCTAAAGCAATATCAAAATCTTTTACAAGTTCATACCCATGGTTTGCATGTTCCATATTTGTCATCATCCCAACACTTGTAATAACACCCTCTTTAACTGCTTTATAAATTCCTAAATTGACTGCTTCACTAAATCCTAAATCATCAGCTCTCATAATCAATTTCATACTTTTGTCTCCTTTTCCTATCTTTAAGATAACTTTTAGCTTTCGCATATGTTTTTATATTTTTTTCTTTAATTGTTCTAATATGTTGAATAACATCTTTATTTAAAACAATACTTCTTTCTTTATGATAAGGATTAATGATAATTCCATCAAGTTTATCTTGATTTAAACACATTCTAGAATAATCATCAAAACTATAAACTGAACCTTTTTTATTTTTACATTTTTGATCTTTATTCATTTCTAATTGACTTGTATAAATTGGATAATATTTTTTATCATTTATTTGATAAATAGGAAAATCTTGATAATCAAATACAGCTAAAAAATAAGCTCTTGTCGCAAGTTGTTCAAATAAAATATCTAAATAATCATAGTGTTGACGATTAACTTGGTCTAATAAAAATTGAAGATAAGGATTATAAACTTCTTCTCGAGAAGAAGCTAAATGATTATTTTTATTCGTAAAGATATACCCTTGGTCTATTTCTTCTTGAAAACATTGATCAATCAATAATGCATAATAGTTTTGCTTAGAATCTACTTCTATCCATTCTTGAATCTCTACTTTTTCTTCATAGCCATAAGGACCTATCAAAAATAAAGAATCTAATTTTTGTATAATTCCATCAACTATTCCTAAAACAAACAATTCATCATTTTTATGTTCATAAATTCCTTCAACACAAAAAGAAAAGTACTCCTCTTTTTCAATTTTACTTTCTTTCTTAAATAATTTCATAGCATCACACCCTTTAATTATTATATTTATTTTATTTGTATTTTACATGAACTTTAGATACGCTTTTAAAACTTTTAAATGAGCAGTTGATAAAGGTAAAGCCTCTATTTCCTCTAAAGTATACATTCCTTCTATTTCATGTTCTAAAACAAAATGATAAACATGCATAAACCATATACGATGACTAAAAACATGTTTAATGTCTTTAATATGTGCTTGAATTATTAATTCTTGATGATACTTTTCTTGAAAAGAAGAAACAAAACTATAGGGACTTTCAACATCATATTGTACAAAACCATAAAAATTTTCTAATAATCCCCCTGGTGGATTTTGAATAAGTAAATATTTATCTTGATAAGTGATGATTCCTGTAATATAACTTATCTCTTGTTTTTTTATTTTTTTTATATTAATAGGTAAAACATCCATTTGTTTATTTTTAAAAGCTAAACATTCTTTTTGAATCGGACAACGAGAACAAAGTGGATGGACAGGTTTACAAATCGTTGCTCCTAAATCCATCATTCCTTGATTAAAAGCAGAAGCATCTTGATTTAAAATCAATTCTTGAACTATTTGATATATTTTCTTTTGTACTTTTGTTTCTGCAATATTTTCTTTAAGCAAATAATAGCGACTGATAATTCTTAAAACATTGCCATCTACAGCTGGAACTTGCTTTCCATAAGCAATTGAACTAATAGCACCGGCAGTATATTCTCCAATTCCTTTTAAAGATAAAATATCATTATATTCATAAGGAAATTTCCCTTGATATTTTTCAACAATTATTTGAGCACTTTCATGTAAATGCTTCGCACGTCGATAATATCCTAAACCTTCCCACATTTTATAGACTTCTTCTAAAGAAGCACTGGCAAGTGCTTCAATTGTAGGAAAGTTTTCTAGAAAACGCTCATAATAAGGGATAACTGTTTCTGTCGTTGTTTGTTGTAACATAATTTCACTGATCCAAATATGATATGGATTTTGGTCTTTTCTCCAAGGAAAGTCTCTTTTATTTTGTTGATACCATTGTATTAATTGTTTTTGCATTCTTTTCACCTTTATTTATTTTAAAGGATATTATTTCTTTTGAAAAGAAAAATATGGCTTTCGCCATATTTAAAGTAACATTAATAATGTTCCACCAACAAGAATCAAAAATCCAATCAATGATTTCTTATTTAATTTTTCATGGAAGACAACATATGAGAAAATAATTGTCACAACAATACTTAATTTATCAATTGGTACAACTATACTTGCTAGTCCTTCTTGAAGAGCCTTGTAATAACAAAGCCATGATAACCCTGTAGCAATTCCTGATAAACAAATAAAAAGTAATTCATGACGGTCTATCTCTTTGATGGCATGTTGTTTTCCTACAACAAACACAACGACCCATGACATGATTAAAACAACTACAGTACGAATAGCTGTTCCCAAATTAGAGTCAATATTTTGCATACCTACTTTTCCAAGTAAAGACGTTAAGCTTGCAAAAACAGCTGAAAGTAAAGCATAAATCAACCAACTTTTATGATGTGTCGTTGTTGAACTTTCTTTTTGATCAATCATTAAATACGTACCTGCACCAATTAGAATAACACACATCCATTTTAATAAAGTCATATCTTCTTTTAAGAAGATAAAAGCTAAAACAATTGTAAGAATTATACTTGATTTATCAATCGGTACGACTTTATTAACATCTCCTAATTGTAAAGCTTTAAAATAACAAAGCCATGATGATCCTGTCGCAAAACCAGATAAGATTAGAAAAATCCATGTATTTATTGAAATTGTTGAAATCTGATTTTGACTATGTACAATAAAAACCATTAACCATGAAAAAATCAAAACAACAATTGTACGTAATACTGTTGCTACATGAGAATCTGTTTTTTTAATTCCACACTTGGCAAGAATTGATGTAATTCCTGCAAACAAAGCTGATCCAAACGCATATAAAACCCACATAAATAAATCTCCCCAAAAAATTATAGTTCTTTATGCTTATTTTGTTAAGAATGCAATCTAAATCATAACAATTAATTAACATTAAATATATTTCTTTAAAACTTGAATAACAATATTCATATCAATTGGTTTAGCAATATGATCATTCATTCTAAATTCTAAAGCTTTCTTTTTATCTTCGGCAAAAGCATTGGCTGTCATCGCAATAATTGGAATATGTGATCTAATAGGATCATTCATTCTTCTTATTTTTTGAGTAGTATAATAACTATCTAAAATAGGCATTTGAATATTCATTAAAATCAAAGAATAATAATCTGTGGGCTGTTTTTCAATTTGTTCAATACACTCTACACCATTTTTAACACGATCAATAAACATTCCTTCTTCATTTAAAAGTTCTATTGCTATTTCAGCATTTAAATCATTATCTTCTACTAATAAAATTCTTTTTTATAATTATTTTGTAAAATATATGTATAAATTGAAAGGAATAAAGCAGCCACTAAAATGGTAAAAATAATTTCCCACCCTAAACGATGTTCTTTTTTTGAATTATTATATAGATCTTTTTTATTTTTCATAACTGCCCTCCTACAAAAAAACAGGAAAAATATGCACAAAGGTATGGTTTTCCTGTTTAATATAGTTGCAACTGGCTGTCATTTTAAAGACCCTATAGCTTTGCGTCACAATTTTTCAATTGCTTTGCCTATTAAGTTATCTTCATTATATTTTACCCAACAATCTATGTCAATTTATTGAAAATAAAAACGAATACTAATTCAGTATTCGCTTTAAAAAGTGTGATTTTTCAATAATCTTTTGACAATGTTTTTGATATAATTCATGTCCTTTGACCCATTCTTTAATTCGATTTGATGATTCCATCAAACAAATCGCACCAATAATAAAAAATGGTACTTGAGGAACAACAGGAAGCAATAATCCAACAAATCCTAATAATATAAAAAATACTCCTATAACAAATAAAAGACTACGATAAATGTATCTTAACTTCATATAACTGCCTCCTTTTTACAAACAAAAGAATAAGAAAGTTATATGAACAAGTCATGAACTAATTCTAAACAATTCTTAAAGATATTCTGGACTATTTCTTAAGAAATAATAATTGTTAAAAATTTTGTGTATGATTTATCAAAATCAATCATGTTACTTAAAAACATAAATAACCATTCATTATATTATTGAAAATCTTAAAGTAACTTCAGTAAATCTATTGGGTTTTCAAAAGTATATTGACTAGGAATATCTTGACAAGCAACACTTCCCCATTTAGCTAGTCCAAAATCAATGTTGGCATTTAAAGCAGCTTGATAATCCGAATAGGCATCTCCAATATAAATCACCTCATCAGAATTCAAATTTAATTTTTCTATACATTTTAATAAAGGCTCTGGATGAGGTTTATGATGCGTTGTATCATCTTCTAAAATAACAGCTGACATATATTGATCAATGCCTTTAGAAACAATATCAATTTCATATTGATCTCTTAACTTTGAAGAAACGATTGCTTGTTTAATTTTATGATTTTTAAAGGTTTCTAAAACTTCTTCAAATCCTTCAAATAAAGTAGCTCCCTCTTCATAGTCATTAACATATTGCACCCATCTAGCATAGGTTTTTTCTTGATCTTTAACACCTAATTCTTCCATGACCTTCATACCTGGATAGGCTGCAAATTTTAAAACTTGTTCAAAAGTCCAATCTTCTCCCGTTTCTTCTTTAATGATTTTCATCAATGGATACATGTTCATATTCAATGTATTTAACAAAGTTCCATCAATATCATAAATAATTGCTTCATATTTTTTCATTTCTTTCAATCCTTTCCTTTAATAAATAAACAACCCCTCTATAAACTAATCCATCAAATAACATAGAAGAAACATCTTCATGAAAATAAAGATTTTCAAAACAACTTTGATTTATTTCATTTAATACTTTTTCAATAATATTTTTTTCATATCGCCATTTTAAATCTAATGAGAGTTCTAAACGCTTTGGATCAATCATTGTAAAAACTATACTTAGCAACAAACTAAGAATCTCATTAAATTCTTCTTGGTTTTGACATTCACGAATTTGTTGATTGATTGTTTTCCCTTTTAAAGATATCAACCCTATTTCCCCCATGATTCCACTTCTTCCATAAAGTGGTTCATCTTTATAGAAATAAGAACTTCCTATACCTACTTCATTAATATACAAATAATAAGTAGAATCTTGTTGATAAGTAAAATAACATCCTTGATGAATCATCTTAACATCATTTTGTAATTGAAGAGGAATGTTTATTTCTTTTTTGATATCTTTTAACCATTGATGTTTTTCAAGAACATTATGATGATCCGTCACATAGACATCTTCATAAACAATACCTTCTACTGCTATTTGACAACAATGTATCTTTTCTTGATCAATTAAATCTTTGATAGTCTTTTTCAATTCATCCTCACTTTGATAAAATAGAATACCCTCTTTTTTTATTTCATTAAAATTTCTTAATTGATAAATAACTTTATCTACTTGAACATAAAGACAAAGAATCAAATAATTCTTTTCATTTAATGCAAAGCGTGTTGGACATCTTCCTCCACTTGATAAATCATTTCCTACTTCTTGAATCAATTGTTTTTCTTGAAGCGTTCTTACCATATTACGAATACTTGGTTGGGATAATTGTAGATTTTCTACCAATTCATTCATTGTTGAACTGTTATGAAGATAAAGATATTTTAAAATAGCTAATAAATGTTTTTTCTTTGTTTCTTTTAATGCATTCATATTCTCACCTTTACTTTTATTATACTATAATAAAAGTAAATTAAAAGAAAAACCAGAATCATCTGGCTTTAGGTTTAAAATAACGTGTCATATCCACACCTTCATGTTTTAATAAAGCGATTTTTTTATCAATACCTCCTGCATATCCCGTTAAACTGCCATTTGTACCAACGACACGATGACAAGGAATAATAATTGAAATAGGATTATGCCCTACAGCATTTCCTACTGCTTGTCCTGACATTTTTTCTTTATGCATTTTTTGAGCTACAACTTTTGCAATTTTTCCATAAGTTGTGACTTCACCATAAGGTATTTCACAAAGTATCTTCCACACTTCTTGTCTAAAATCACTACCTTGTGGTTTTAATGAGAGTTCTTTAATATTTGGTTTTTCTCCTTTGAAATAGCGATTTAACCATTCTTTTGTTCTATGCAGTATTTCTATTTGATCATTAATAATGGTTTCTTCTTTTAATGTTGCTTGAAAATATTTTTGTCCTTCTAACCACAATCCTATTAAATTTTTTTCATCACTTACTAAAAATAAAGTTCCCACGGGTGATTTATATGTTGTTTGATAATACATAATCTTTTCTCCTAAATATCTTGTATATTATTTTGATGACTAAAAAGCTGTTTTTGATATTGTTTTGGTGTAATGCTCATTCTTTTTTTAAAGCTTTGAATAAAATGACTGACATCGTTAAAACCAACTTCTAAAGCAATTTGTGAAATGGTTGTTTTTTCTTTCCCTAATAGTTCTAAACTTTTTTTAATACGATAATTGATTAAATATTCATACGGTGTTGTTTGAAGAACTTGCATAAAAAGTCTTCCACAATGACCAACACTCATATTTCCATAAGAAGCAATTTCTTCAAGAGAAATATTTTCTTGATAATGTAAATGAATAAAAGCGAGACATTTTGTAAACTATGATGATAATCTTGTAAAGTATTTTCTTCATGATCTGCTTGTAATAAAAGATAATACATAAATTGAACAAGTTGTGTTGCTAAATAGTATTCTTTATGTTTTTCTTGATAAAATTCAAAAGATACATGATTGATGTTTTTAATAATGTCGATTATTTCTTTTTGTTTTAAAAGACAAATTCCAATGTTCATTTGTTCAATTTCTTTTTCCATAGGACCTTTTTCATAAAAATTAATAAAACTTTTTGGAAAAAGAAAAGAACGATAATGTGCTGTTTCTACTTCGATAAACTGATGAAATACTCTTTGAGAAATAAAAACAGCTTCTCCTTGAGGAACTTCTATCGTTTTTCCAAGTGAAATAATTTTTATAATTCCTTCTAAAACATAAGTTATTTGCATATCTTCATGCCAATGCATTTCTTGAAAACGCATACGCGGTGGAATTGTTTTTTTATTATTACAATCAAGAGCAAGAAAAGGAAAATTGGTATGAATACGTGGATTTTTTACAAATAAATCATAAGAGTTATAATCTTGCATCCAATCACCCCTTTTCTTTTATTTTAATCTATTTATTTAAAAAATTCATTAAAATCTTTTGGTGATTCTTTTCTATTTGATAAAGTATATGTACGTTTTGATTACACCACTTTTCTTCATTTTTCCTCCACATTTGGTAATAACATTGAACAAGCAAGAGCAATTGCACAAACAATTGTCATAATAATAAAAGCATAATTTAAACCATAAGCATCTGAAACATAGCCAAGAACAGGACATAATGCTGCGCCAATACTTACCACTAAACCTAAAGTAATACCAGAGGCAAATCCAGTATGATTAGGTATATACTTTTGTTCTAAAACAACCATTGGACTATAAGAAAGACTTTCACCACATATCATGAAAATAAGCATTATTAAGGCAATCACGAAATGACTTGTATTAGTAAAAATAAAGATTGCAGGTAAGAAGATACAAAAACTAAGACGTACCATTTTACGATGTCCAAAACAATCGGCAATTCCTCCACCTAAAAAAGTAATCGATCCTATTCCATAAAAAACACTCAATAACATACTTGCGAATGAATTTGATTTAGAAAATTGTTGAATAAAATAAAACGCTAAGAATGTGGAAATTCCATTAGAAAGAATAGAACGACTAAAAACAACACAACATAATTTAATAAAACCACTCCAATCATCATTTTGTTCACTTTTTACTTCTTCTTTCTTTTCAACTTCTAAAACATCCAAATTTTCAAAATCTTTATCAAAGAAAGAACAAACAATTCCAAAAACAATACCAGGAATCAAGAAAAGAATTGTTCCTTTCATCCCAAATAAATTCATTAAAAAAGCTGTATAAACTGGTCCTAATGTAAAACCAACCTTACCACCAAAAGAGAAAATACTCATTCCTTTTCCTTTGGCATTTTTACTAGGAACACTATTGAAAAGTTTGGCAGCTTGAGGATGGAACATCGCTACTCCAATTCCACTCATAATGACTACAATCCATAATCCAAAGAAATTAGAAATAAAACCCGTAACTGCCATTCCACCTGAAGCAAGTAATACGCCTAATGTCATATATAATAGTTTATTCTTTTTATCCGATAACATCCCAATAAATGGTTGAACGAAAGCTCCAAAAACATTTGATACCGTAACTAACATGGCAGCTGTTGTATAATCATAATGATATGTTGCAATTAAAAATGGTAATACAGCAGATAAAATACTTTGATTAATGTCTGAACATAAATGTCCTAAAGATAAAATATATTTATAGGGAGATATCCACAAAAAGCACTAAAAAATATAACAATATCAACATTTATATAAGAATATAAAAAAAAGATGCCGAAGCATCTTTCTCATTAATAATTTTCTGCATGAACTTCAAAGTATGCTTGTGGATGATTACATACTGGACAAACATCAGGTGCTTTTTCACCAACAACGATATGTCCACAGTTACGACATTCCCAAACTTTGACTTCACTTTTAGCGAAAACTTCTTGCATTTCTACATTATGTAATAAAGCTCTATAACGTTCTTCATGATGTTTTTCAATTTCTCCAACTTTGCGGAATTTAGCAGCAAGTTCTGGGAAACCTTCTTCTTCTGCAGTTTTTGCGAAACCTTCATACATATCAGTCCATTCGTAGTTTTCACCTTCAGCTGCAGCCGCTAAATTTTCTGCTGTATTTCCAATACCATTTAATTCTTTAAACCACATTTTAGCATGTTCTTTTTCATTATCAGCTGTTTTTAAAAATAATGATGAGATTTGTTCAAAACCTTCTTTTTTAGCTTTTGAAGCAAAGTAAGTATATTTATTTCTTGCTTGAGATTCTCCCGCAAATGCTTCCATTAAGTTTTTTTCTGTTTGTGTTCCTGCATATTTATTAGCCATATTATATCTCCTCTTTTCTATTCCTTGTTAGGAATAATTCCTACTTATATATTAATTCAACTCATCCTATTTGTCAATAAAAATGAATAGAAATAAAAGTGAGGCTATTTAACCTCACTTCGTTCAACCCATTTAATACATACATCTTTTCCATATTATAAACTTTTTTTAAATCTTTATTAATATACAAAAAAATCTAACATTTGATTGTTAGATTATTTGACACCGTGTGTTGTATTTTCATCATAATGATATGTATCAACCATTTGATGAACTTCTTTTCTAATATTACTATCTTCATCATAAGCCACTTGATAAAGATGATCTAATTGATCAAAGAAATCATGAGATAACTCAATAGGTTTACCAATATGAATCATCTTATTAGGTGTTGTTTGCATACCTTCTTCTTTCATCAACATTTCTTCATATAACTTTTCACCAGGTCTTAGACCAATAAATTTAATTTCAATATCTACATTTGGCTCTAATCCCGATAATTTAATTAAGTTTTTAGCCATATCTAAAATCTTAACAGGTTTTCCCATATCTAAGACAAAGATTTCCCCACCATGAGCATAAGCACCTGCTTGTAATACAAGTGAAACAGCTTCAGGAATCGTCATAAAATAACGAATAATATCAGGATGAGTAATTGTAATTGGTCCTCCATTTTGAATTTGTTTTTTAAATAATGGAATAACTGATCCATTAGATCCTAATACATTTCCAAAACGTACAGCTACAAATTCTGTTTTTGATTTCTTATCAAATGATTGAACAATCATTTCACATAATCTTTTTGAAGCACCCATAATATTGGTTGGGTTAACAGCTTTATCTGTTGAAATTAAAATAAACTTTTTAACTCCATATTGATCTGCAGCTTTAGCAACATTTAAAGTTCCAAAAACATTATTTTTAATTGCTTCATGTGGTGCATCTTCCATTAAAGGTACATGCTTATGAGCTGCTGCATGATAAACAATATCTGGATGGTAATAAGCAAATAAATCATTGATCTTATTTTGATCTCTAACAGAAGCAATCATTGTTTCTAAATTTAATTTAGGATATTTACGTTGTAATTCTAATTGAATATCATAAGCATTATTTTCATAAATATCTACAATAATTAATTGTTTAGGATGACTCTTAGCAATTTGTCGACATAACTCACTACCAATAGATCCTCCACCACCAGTAACCATGACAACTTTATCTTGAACATATCCCATAATTTCTTCTAAGTTTACTTTAATAGGATCTCTTCCAAGTAAATCTTGAACTTCTACATCTTTTAATTTTTCTAAAGTAATTTCATCATTTAAGAATTGATAAATACCTGGTAATTTTTTTAATTTACATTTAGTTTCTTTACAAATATTTAAAATTTCAGAAACTTCTTTATCATCAATAGAAGGTAAAGCAATATAAATTTCATCTACATGATATTTTTCAGCTTGTTGCAAGATTTCATTTCTTCCTCCAACAACAGGTACATTATGGATTCTTCTTCCTTTTTTAGATAAATCATCATCAATAAAACATACCACTTCTTTATTGATTTTTGGTGTAACTAATGTTTCTCTTAAAATCTTTTCACCAGCTGAACCAGCACCAATAATCATGACACGACTTTCTATATGTTCTCCTCTACCTAATAAATGGTGTCTAGAAGCATATAATCTTAAAAAACGATATCCAAATCTAGCTCCACCAACAAGCATAAGCAAGATAAGTAAATAAAGGAACACCGTACTAATAGGTGGGGTCACCGGACAAATCGTACATAAAATACAATAAACAATCGTACTTAAAAATGATGCTATAATAACATTTAATAATTCATTGACAGAAGCATATCTCCATAAACTATCATATAATCTTAATAAGACAAAAAAGATTAAGCTACTAACAATTAAACCACTTAATAAATAATAAGAATATCGTAAAAAACTTAATTCTATATGACCGTTATAAGCAATAATAGATGATAAAAAGAAAGCAATAATGACACTTAAAATATCAAAAGCGACTAAGCAAGTTTTTCTTATTAAAATCTAACTTCTTTCTTTTGTCATAAAATCCCCTCTCTTAATTTTTGACATTTTTATTTTCACTTTCTAAGTAGAATAATAAAATATTAACTATAATCATTATAATGTCCAAAATAAAAATAACAATAATTATTTTGTTCTTTTTACTAAACGACATTATTTGACACTCAACAACACTATCATTCATTTTTTGTATTCAAATACTACCATATCAATATTCTTAATACAATTCATTTCTATTGATTTTTCAAACTAATTGATAGATAATATCAATTAGTATTGGAGGAGATTTCATGTCTTTTATTGATATACATGGTCATTATGCTTGGAATATTGATGATGGTATACCATCTTATGAAGATGCAAGAAAAGCTTTAGAGCTTGCTAGAGAAAATAGAATAAGTGCAATCGTTGCTACACCACATGTAACTCCCGGTGTTCATACTAAAGATGATATTCATGATTTTATTCAAAGAATTGATGATTTAAGAATGCTAGCAACTGAATATAATATTGATATATTAGATGGCTGTGAATTATTTCTTAATCATGATTATCAAAAAGCTCTAGATCAAAATCTTTTTATTCCTATCGAAAACACACAATATGTTTTAGTAGAATTTGATGTACGAAAAGAAATAGGAAATGAACAAGAAGTAGAAGAAAGATTATATGATGTACAATTTAAAGGTTATACTCCTATTATTGCTCATGTTGAAAGATATTTTAAAAATGGAATAGATATTGAAAGAGTAAATGGTTTTATTGAAAGTGGTTGTATTATTCAAGTAAATGCTACAAGCTTTTTAGGGTATCATGGTAAACAAGCTAAAAAAATAGCTTTTCAACTATTAGATGAAGGCTTGATCCATGTAATTGCTACAGATACGCATCGAGCTACTGGTTCTCGAAAACCTTGTTTAAATAAAATATTTTATTTACTTGAAAAAAAATATAATTATCATGCTATTCATACTTTAATGTCAGAAAATCCTTTACATATTTTAAAAAATGAATGGTTAGAACCGGTCTATGCAAGAGAATCATTTTTTAAAAAATTAGCTAAAAAACTTAAATCTAAATAATTCAAAAGGAGTCAACAAAGACTCCTTTTATTTATTCCTATAAAAACTTAAAAAGTAAGCGTCAATTTATAAGCATAGAATAAAAGAAGTTTAACAACTTTTATTGTTTAAACTTCTTTTGTAATTTATTAAAATACTTTTTTCTTTTTTAAGATAATAATTGCTAGTAATGATACCAAACATCCCATTGTAAGTAATTCAACTGGTGTTTGATCACCTGTTTTTGTACTCTTTTGAGTTGTATTTTTGACAACAGTTGTCGTAACATTATTTGTTTTGTTGTTTGCATCATCTTTTTTATCTGTTGTTGGTTTTTGACTTGAATTGTCATCTTTTCCAGTATCTGGTTTTGAATTATCATCTTTAGAATTACTAACTGTAAATACTGTTTCAACATTTCCTAATGTAGAAGTAATTTTAATCGTATATTCTCCATTATCTAATGTTTTTAAATATTCTTCACTTAAAATAATGTTTACTTTGTTAGAAACATTTTCAATTGTATAGTATTTTGTATCTAATTCTTTACCATTAACAAATACTTTTAAAACATTTCCTTTAGAAACATTCATTGTAATTTTCAATGGTTTTGAATCTTTAACATCATATTTACTATTTTCACCAGCAATAATTTGTGCTCTTTCTTGAACATTAATTAAAGCTGTTCCAACTTTACCATCAATTCCTGAATATTTAACACTTACTTCTTTTGTATCTTTTGTGATTTTTTCTTTTGGATTTTCAAATACCCAACCTTCAGGTAATTTAATTGTATCTAATGTATCACCAACGAAACCATTTAATTCTAATCCAGATTTTTCTAAATCTTTTTCGAAAATTCTTTCTTCAACTGTAAGTAAAACTTCTCTTCTTGTTCTTGCAGCTGTTGTATTTCCTTTTTCATATACTGTGTAATATAAATTATATGTTCCTGGTTTTAATGATTTTAAGGCTTCTTGATCATCTTTACCTGTACATAATAGTGATACATGTGTGTTTCCACCAACATTTGTGAACATTGGTTCATCATTAATAGAGTAATCAACAACAGTTCCTTCATCAACAGTAATACCTGCTAATAAATCTGGCATGTCTCCTTCTGTCATCGTAACATCTTTTTCACCACTAATTTTATAAGCATTTGCATAGAAAGTATCCGCATCTTTTTGTTGTTGTTCATTTCTAGCATAGCGAACATAATCTACTTCAAATTTTGTTCCTGCTAAGTTTTCACCTGCAGCACCAGGCCAAGCTCCACCTAAAGCCAAATTAAATTCAATATATTGCGGTCTATCGATACATTCTAAAGCTCTTTGATCATCACTATAATCAACTGTTCTTACAATTTGATCATCTACATACCATTCAATTTTTCCTTTTGACCAATTGATTCCAAAAACATGATAATCATCATTAAAGATACCACTTGGTAATGTATAACAAGTACCATGTCCAGCATACTTTCCATCATCTTCACCATTAGTACCATAATGAAGTGTTTGATAAACTTGTTTATTACCATTAACCCCACCAGCAGTTCCATTACCAATTAATTCCATGATATCTATTTCACCACTATCGGGCCATCCAATACCTTGAGCAATGTTACCATCTAAATGAAAATCAGAACCTAAGGTCCAAAACGCTGGAAATACTGCTTGACCTTTAGGTAATTTAGCTTTCATTTCAATTCTTCCATATAAGAATTCTTGTTTACCATGAGTTCTTACACTTCCTGAATCATAAATAACTTTTCTTGTTGTATCTCCTTGTGTTACTTCATATTGATCTTCTGTTTTTCTATTTGTTGCTTTAATAACTAAATTTCCATCTTCAAGATAAACATTATCTTTACTATTTGTATAATGTTGTTGTTCTAAACCACGAATATGTCCTAATTCATAACCCCAATTCTTTTTATCTAATTCACTTTCATTAAATTCATCAGCCCATACAAGATTATAATTGTCATCTTCATTTGTCACTTCTGTTAAAGAAACATTATCAACAAATACTTTTCCTTTATATGTAGCATCACTTGTTGATTCAGTCCATTTCATAAAACAAACTGTTAAATCAGTAGAATTTTTACCATTAAAAATACTTTCTTGGTCTCCTGTATCGATATCTAATTCAATATCTTGATATTGTCCTTTATTTTCTTCTGTACATTTTACTGTAACTTCATTGTTATTTACAAGATATTGTGCATTCTTTTTTAAGTTGACAAACATTGTTTGTCCTACTTCTGTTAATTGCACTTTTGCCTTTAGTTTATATTTTGTATTTTTCTTTAAATTAACTGTTTGATAAATATTAGCATTTCCATTATTTTCTGGTAAAAAACCACACCAGCTTCCTTCATATGAACATCCTGGCCATTTTGTAAATCTTGCATTTGTGACTTGCCATGATGTACGACTATTTATTTCATATCCTGATGAAGGATTTGTACCATTTTCAAAAGAACCATTTTTAATAAGTTCTCGATCTAATTCAATTAAATCTTGTTTATCATTAGGTAAAACAGTAAGTATAACTGCTCTTCTTGTTGATGGTTTTGTAGAATCAGTACTACTTCTAGCTGTATAGTATAAGTTATATTTACCTGGTTTTAATTTCTTTAAACTTTGTTTATCATTTTTACCTGAACAAACTAAATCAACAGAAGTAAGTCCACCTTTTGATTTAAATGAATATTCATTATCAATTGAATAATCTAAAATACTATCTTGATCAGAAGTCACACCTTCTAATAAATTAGGTGTTTCACCTTCTGTCATTGTCACATCATGTTCACCATTGATTTTGATTGCATTTTCATAGTATTCCTTAGAATCTGCTTTTTGTTGAGCATTTTGACCATAATAAACATAATCAATTTCATATTTTTGCCCTGCAAGATTATCTCCAGCATCTCCTGCCCAGTTTCCACCAGTTGCTAGATTCATTTGAATATATTGTGGTCTGTTAAAACATCTTTTATATTCTTCATTATTGCTATAATCAATAGATCCTACAATTTTATTATCAACATAAAATTCCATTTTATTTTTAGACCAATTAAGACCAAAAATATGATAATCATCATTAAAGATTCCTTCTGGTAATGTATATGTTGAAATAGATTTTGAATGATCTACATCTGTAGCTGAACCAGCATGTAAAGTTTGATAAACTTTTTTATTACTTTTTCCATTTAAATCTTCATTTTCTGCACCAATCATTTCCATGATATCGATTTCACCGCAAACTGGCCACGAAGCACCTTGTTCACTGCTAATTCTACCATCTAACGTAAAATCTGAACCTAATGTCCAAAAAGCAGGGAAAGCACCTTTTCCTTTAGGAAGTTTTGCTTTCATTTCAATTCTTCCATATAAAAATTCTCTTTTCCCATGAGTTCTAACACTTCCTGAATTATAAATAACTTGTCTATTTCCTCTTGGATTTTTATATTGATCTTCTTTATCACGATTAGTTACTTGTAATACTAATTGACCATCTTTAACATAAACATTTTCTGGATCATTAACATAATGTTCTTGTTCAACACCTCTAATAGAACCTAATTCATAATCCCAATTTGATGTATCTAATTGATTTTCATTAAAGTCATCAGCCCAAACCATTTCATATTGATCATCTTCTGAAGCATCGCTTACTGCTTTAACTGATACATCATCGATCCATACTTCTTCATCAATAATATCTTGATTTCCATTTCTTTCTGTCCATTTAATAAAAGCAATAGATCCAGAAGTATTATCACCTGAATTAAAAGTAAATTCTACATCTTGATATTGACCTGCTTTATCTTCTGATGAAGAAATCGTCGTTTCAATCGTTTTTCCATTATTATCTTTTAATCCTGCACTTAATTGACCATTTTTTACTGCTAAAAATACTTGACCTTTCGCATTAGAAATTTTTACTTTTCCTTTAACAACATAATCTGTATTTTTCTTAAAACTTACTCCTTGATAAACTGCGGCATTATTAGAATTTGATGATAACTTTCCATAATAATTTCCATTATCATTTCCAAATGTACCTGTACCTGTTTTAGACCATGAAGCACCATTATTATCAAAACTTCCATTAACAATTAAATCACCATTACGATCTAATTTAACTAAATCATACTCATGGGCAACTTGTGAAGTTGCACCTTGAGTCGTATTTTCAGCAAAAACCATTGCTGAATACGAACTAAGCATTGACATTGACGTCAATACAGATAAAACAACTTTACTTATCTTTTTATTTTTCATATTATTTCCTTTCCTTGCTTATCTAATAATTGTTACTCTTTTTTTAACAAAAAATAAAGACCAAATAAGATACACTAAAAAAAGTGTAAGTTATTTGGTCTTGCCTACTTAAAGTAACAATCCATATTTACATCTTGTATTTTAACATAGAGTTTTTGTCTATGCAAGGGGTTACATTTAATTTAAATCAATTAAAAAAGTTGAGTTTCCTCAACCTTTTTATAAATTTTCACCATTAGAAGCAATAACTTTCTTATACCAATCATAAGAATCTTTTTTGCTCCTTTTTAATGTTCCATTACCTTCATTATCTCTATCTACATAGATAAATCCGTAACGTTTTTTCATTTCACCTGTTGTAAATGAAACACAGTCAATACATCCCCAAGGAGTATATCCCATTAAATCAACACCATCTTCTTCAACAGCTTTTTTCATTTCTTCGATATGAGCTCTTAAGTAATCAATACGATATGGATCATGGCATGAACCATCTTCTTCTTTAACATCAATTGCTCCAAAACCATTTTCTACAATAAATAATGGTTTTTCATATCTTTCATAGAACATATTTAATGCATATCTTAATCCTTCTGGATCAATAGCCCATCCCCAATCTGATTCTTTAATATATGGGTTTTTAACTGAATGTTCACTTGAACCATCTGTTGATTTTGAAACATCTTTTGTGACTGTTGAATCTACAACATTTGTCATATAATAACTAAATCCAATATAATCAACAGTACCTTCAGCTAATGCTTTTTTATCTTCTTCAGTGATATCAATATTGAATCCTTTTCTTTCAAACATTTTTAAAGCATAAGCAGGATAATGTCCACGACATTGTACATCGCAGAAGAAAAAACGATCATGCATTTGTTGTTGTGCTAATACTTGATCAGCTGGACGACAACTAAATGGATAAATTGGAACCATTGCAATCATATTTCCAATTTTGAAATCAGGATTGATTTCTTTACCAATTTTTACTGCTTTAGCAGATGCTACTAATGTATGATGTCCACAGATATACATTGCTTCTTCTGGATTATCATAGTTTCCAAAATGAGCTCCACTGTTTGTCCAACCAAAGATATCGTTTTTAAAGTTCATTTGGTTATTAATTTCATTGAATGTCATCCAATATTTAACTTTATTTTTATATCTTTTGAAACATACTTCTGCAAATTTAACAAAGAAATCAATTGTTTTACGGTTCATAAATCCACCGTATTCTTTAGCTAAATGATAAGGCATTTCAAAGTGTGATAATGTGATAACAGGTTCAATACCATATTTTAATAATTCATCAAAAACATCATCATAGAATTGTAATCCTTCTTCGTTAGGTTCTTTTTCATCCCCTAATGGGAAAATTCTTGTCCAAGCAATAGAAGTTCTAAAACATTTAAATCCCATATCCGCAAACATGGCGATATCTTCTTTATAATGTCCATAGAAATCAATACCAACATGGTTAGGATAGTATTTACCTTCTACTACACCATCAGTGATTTCTCTAGGTACACCATGTGCTCCTGCAGTCATGACATCCGCTACAGAATATCCTTTAGAAGTATTTAATACTCCCCCTTCAAATTGATGAGCAGCTAACGCTCCACCCCATAAAAAGTCTTTTTGTAAAGCCATATACTACCTCCGTCTTCTTTTTTCATCATTATACCATAAGGTTATAAATCTATAAAATATTCTCTTATCATTTAAACCAACATTTACAAAAATCAGCTTATAAAAGTAATCATTGTAAATAATATTTACAAAAAAAGCTAGAGAGTATTCTCTAACTTTTAAAATAAAACATAAATATATTGATAAATAAGAAGCTTTAATGATGAATTATTTTCTTGAATCAATGTTAAACACTCTTCAACATAATTTCTAATTTCATCTAATTCCTCTTGTAAAATCACAGTATTTGAATAAGCTGCTTTTAAAGCGATATATCGATAATTATTTTCTATTTCTGAATTATACTGTTTTAATTCATTTAAATAATCATAATAAGCAATATATTTTTTATTTATATTTTCTTGAGATAAAAGTTTTTCTCTTTGTTTTAAAAGATATTTTCTTCTTAAAACAAGGATAATAGTTGCAATAACAAAGAATAACACAAAGATTACCACAATAAATATAACTTTATGATCTTCACTTTGGTTTTGTACTTCTTTTTTCTTTATATCCTTTTTAGTCTTTTTCTTTTTTTTCTTTTCTGTTTGCTTATTTTCACTATTACTTTGTGTGTTACCTTGTGATTTTTGTTCTTTATTTTCAGGATTTGGTTCACTACTTTGTGAGTTTTGTTGACTACTTTGACTTCCACTACTATTTGAACCTTGTTGATCATTTGAATTTGATTTTTGTTCTTCAATATTTTGTTGATTCGTTTCTTCCGCTTTTCCAGCTGCCGGTTCATCCATCGGATCACTTCCAGAAGCATCACCAGATCCCGGAGTCGCTTCAATCATTACCCAACCAACACCTTTTACATAAACTTCGACCCAAGCATGTGCTTTTGCTTGAGTAACAGCAGCAACATTGCCCCCTTTAAAATCACTTTCATCTAAAACAAATCCCGTCGTATAACGAGCTGGAATATTTATAGTACGTAATAATAAGGCTGCACTTGAAGCAAAATGCATACAATAGCCTTTTTTATTTTCTAACAAGAAATATAAAACAGGGTCTTGATCACTTGGACAACTACCTGGATGTAATGTATAAACACATTGACTAGCAAGTAGATTTTTAACAAGTGTTACTTTTTCATAGATTGTCATTTCTTCATGATAACCCGCTTGATTTAATAAATTTAATAATTGATTTTTTATATCTTGTGAAACACCTAGATAATTTTCTTCTACAAATTGATCATATTGAGGTGTTGTATAATCCCCTGAAGCATTTAATAAGTCACTAGATGAAACACCTATTTTTACATTCGTATGTCTTGATGAACTTTGACCTTTTGAATAGCTATCTAATTTAAACGTTTCTCCATCATAACTATAATAAGGATAATATTTATAAGGAACTCTTTTGAAATGTAAATAAGCTAAATGATTTCTTTTAGCGATAAAATGTTCATGTGTTTTTTCAACATCTACATGTCTCATTCCTGGTAAAGAAATGACTAAAGATAGAATTGGTAAAATAAGTAAAATATATGTACAAATAAGCAAAGAATAAACAGATGTCGTTAAATATAAAAATAACACAACGCCTAATATACTAAAGTATTTGATTCTACCATTTCTCATATTTTTATTTTTGGTTCCTTTACTTCTTTTAAAATACTTTTAATAACGTCTTGAATAACAACATCTTTAACTTTTGCATCATAGGTTAAAATCAAACGATGTGACAATACATCATAAATAACTTTTTTAATATCATCAGGAATAACATAATTTCTATGATCCATATAAGCTATTGCTTTCACCATTTTTAATAAAGAAATAGATGTACGTGGAGAAGCCCCTTGTTGAATCAATTCATGATCACGTGTTTTATGAATAATTCTTACAATATAATCATAAATCTTATCATCCACATAAACTTGATCTACTTGTTTTTGTAATTCTATTATATCTTGCGGTTTACATACAGATCGAATGATATCTAAAGGATTTTCTTGACTTTTTCTTTTTAAAATTTCAATTTCATCTTCTAATGAGGGATACCCCATTGTAAGTCTCACCATAAAATGATCTAATTGTGAATCTGGTAATAATTGTGTTCCTGCTGATCCATAAGGATTTTGTGTAGCCAGGACTGTAAATGGTTGTGGTAATTGATAAGTGATACCATCAACTGTTGTTCTTCCTTCTTCCATTACTTCTAATAAAGCAGATTGTGTTTTAGGAGATGTTCTATTTATTTCATCTGCTAAAAATAAATTACACATGATAGGTCCTTCTTTATATTCAAAATCATTGGTTTTTTGATTATAAATAATAAAACCTGTAACATCTCCTGGTAAGACATCACTTGTAAATTGCATACGATGAAAATCTAAAGATAAAGCTTTAGAAAGTGCTAACGTTAAATTTGTTTTCCCAACACCAGGTATATCTTCTAATAAAACATGACCCCTTGCTAAAATACAAGCCAATATTTTTTTAATATGTTCATCTTTTCCAACGACCGCCTTTTTGACCTCGTTAATTACTAATTCTAATTCATTCATTCTTTTTCTCCATATTGCTTTCATCATAGTCTCTTTCAAATCACTAAAAAAAAGAAAACCTCGAGAATATCCCAAGGTTTTCTATCAATGATTGTGAGTATATTTTGATATCCTATAAATTAGAATACCCCATTAAATCTTCATCAACTGCACGTGCCACTTCACGTCCTTCTCTAATTGCCCAAACAACTAAAGATTGACCTCTACGCATATCACCAGCAACATACAATTGTTTTTGATTTGTTTGGTAATTTTCATCTGCCACATTTCCTCTTGGTGTAAGTTTTACATCAAAAGCTTTAGCAACATAATCTTCGCAGCCTACAAATCCTGCAGCAATTAAAACAATATCTGCATCTAATGTTTTTTCGCTTCCTTTAACAGGAACCATTTGCATGCGACCTTCTACTTGTTTTGATTCAAGTGAGACAATAACGACTTGTTTTACATTTCCTTTATCATCTTTAATAAACTCTTTAACAGTTGTTTGATAAAGACGAGGATCATGTCCAAAGACAGCAATAGATTCATTTTGTCCATAATCTGTCTTTTTCACACGTGGCCATTCAGGCCATGGATTTGAATCCAAACGTTCATGAGGTGGTTCTGGCATCATTTCTAATTGAATAACTGATTTACATCCTAAACGAATAGCTGAACCAACACAATCATTACCAGTATCTCCACCACCAATAACAAGTACATTTTTACCTTTTGTTTCAACAAAAGTTTGATCTTCTAATTGACTATTAAGTAATGATTTAGTAATTCCAGTTAAATAATCAACCGCAAAGTAAATACCTTTGGCATCTCTCCCTGGTGCTTTAATATCTCTAGCTTTTTTACTACCACAAGCAAGAATAACACGATCAAATTCTTTATATAATTGTTGAACTTGTTTTCTATTTTCAATACCGGCATTTGTTTTAAAAACAACACCTTCTTCTTCCATTAATTCAATACGACGATCAATAATATGTTTTTCAAGTTTCATGTTAGGAATACCATACATTAATAGCCCTCCTAAACGATCTTCTCTTTCAAAGACTGTTATTTGATAACCTCTTTTATTTAATTGATCGGCTGCTGCAAGTCCTGAAGGGCCTGACCCAATAATTGCTATTTTTTTATCAATACGATGTTTAGGTGGATGGGGTTGCATCCAATTGGAAGCATAAGCTGTTTCAATAATTGCATTTTCATTTTCTCTTACGGTAACGGGATTTCCATTTAATCCACAAGTACATGCTGCTTCACATAAAGCAGGACATACTCTTGATGTGAATTCTGGAAAATTATTTGTTTTTAAAAGTCTTTTTAAAGCGGCTTTATAATTTTTATGGAAAATTAAATCATTCCATTCAGGTATCAAGTTGTTTAGTGGACAACCTGATACCATTCCTTGAATCATTTTTCCATTTTGACAGAAAGGAACTCCACAATCCATGCAGCGAGCTCCTTGGCATGATTGTTCATCACGAGATAATGGTTTATGAAATTCATTAAAGTTCTTAATACGTTTTAATGGTTCAACTTCTGTTGATACTTGTCTTTCTATTTCTAAAAATCCTGTTGGCTTTCCCATAATCTACATTCCTTTCTTAAAAGCATTGAATGCTTCTACTTTTGCTTGTTCATTTGTAAGTCCTTGTTGTTCAAATGAACTAATAAGTGACATCATACGTTTATAATCATGAGGAACAACTTTTTTGAAGTGTGCAACTTCATTTCCAAAGTCATCTAAAATCTTTTTCGCAACATTTGAATTTGTATATTGATAATGTTTTTGAATCATTTCTTTTAATTGATCTTCATCATAACGTGATTTCACATTTTTATATTCTACGAGTTCTTTATTGACATGTTCATAGAATGTATTATCTGGATCATAGACATAAGCAATACCTCCAGACATACCAGCAGCAAAGTTACGCCCTGTTTTTCCTAAAACAATAACCATACCACCTGTCATATATTCAAGACCATGATCTCCAATACCTTCAACAACGGCATGTGCTCCTGAGTTACGTACGGCAAATCTTTCACCAGCAATTCCATTGATATAAACTTCACCAGATGTTGCTCCATATAAAGCAACGTTACCAATGATAATATTATCTTCTGGTTTAATTGTTGAATCTTTTGGTGGTACCACAATTAATTTACCACCTGATAAGCCTTTTCCAAAGTAGTCATTACTATCTCCATAAAGATGTAATGTTAAACCTTGAGGAATGAAAGCACCAAATGATTGACCACCTGCTCCATAGCAGTTAACTTTGAAAGTATCTTCTTCTAATGATGTTCCATATTTCTTCGTAATTTCTGATCCAAAGAGTGTTCCAAATGAACGATCGATATTTGTAACATGGACATCAATTTCTTTACCTTGATGTTTATCTAAAGCTTCTTTAAATTGTTTATAAAGAACTGTTGTATCTTTGACTTCATTTAATTTGAAATCATATTCATTATTCTTTTCATGATGACTATGTTTACTAGAAGTAAATGGATTATTTAAGATTTTTGATAAATCAATATTTTTAACATCATCCTTAGGTTCTAATAAATCACTACGACCAACCATTTCATCAACTGTTTTGAATCCAAGCTGAGCCATATATTCTCTTAATTCTTGAGCAATGAAACGCATAAAGTTTTCAACATATTCAGGTTTACCTTTAAAACGTTTTCTTAAAATAGGATTTTGTGTAGCAACCCCTACTGGACATGTATCTAAGTTACATACTCTCATCATAACGCATCCCATTGTTACAAGTGGTGCTGTCGCAAAACCAAATTCTTCTGCTCCAAGTAAAGTAGCAATTGCAAGATCTCTACCTGTCATGAGTTTACCATCTGTTTCAATAACAACACGGCTTCTTAAATCATTCATGATCAATGTTTGATGAGCTTCTGCTAAACCTAATTCCCATGGAAGACCTGCATTATAAACTGAGTTTTTAGGAGCAGCCCCTGTTCCTCCATCATATCCTGAAATAAGGATAACACCTGCACCTGCTTTAGCAACACCGGCAGCAACTGTTCCAACACCAGCTTCTGATACAAGTTTAACTGAAATACGTGCTTCTTTATTAGCGTTCTTTAAGTCATAAATCAATTGTGCTAGGTCTTCAATTGAATAAATATCATGATGTGGTGGTGGTGAAATTAAGCTAACCCCTGGTGTAGAGTGTCTTGTTTTAGCAATCCATGGATAAACTTTACCACCTGGTAAGTGTCCACCTTCTCCTGGTTTTGCTCCTTGTGCCATTTTAATTTGAATTTCATTGGCACTACATAAGTATTCACTTGTTACTCCAAAACGTCCTGAGGCAACTTGTTTAATAGCTGAACATTTACTATCACCATTAGGAAGTGTTTCAAATCTTTCTGGATCTTCTCCACCTTCACCACTGTTAGACTTACCATGTAATCTATTCATTGCAATCGCCATTGTTTCATGTGCTTCTTTTGAAATTGATCCATAAGACATCGCACCTGTTTTAAATCTTCTAACAATTGATTCCACAGGTTCAACTTCTTCAATTGGAATTGATTTTGTCTTTTTAAATTGCATTAAACCTCTTAAGTTTAAATGTGCTCCTTCTTCATCAATCATTTTTGAATATTCTTTAAATAATTGATAGTCACCTAAACGTGTTGCTTGTTGTAATTTATGAATCGTTGCTGGATTATATAAATGTTCTTCTTTTCCTGATCTTTCTTTATGATCACCGGCGCTATTTAATGAAATGTCTACATCTAATCCAAGTGGATCATATACTTGATCATGTCTATATTCGACATCTTTTTCAATATCTTTAATTGTTTTTCCTTCAATACGACTTACTGTTTTAGAAAAATATTTATTCACTAAATCACTTGATAAACCGATTGCTTCAAAGTTTTGTGATCCACGATAAGATTGAATTGTACTAATTCCCATTTTAGAAGCAATTTTAACAATACCATGTAAAATACCACTATTATAATCATCAACGGCTGCATAATAATCTTTATCTAATAAACCTTGATCAATTAAATCAAAGATTGTATCTTGTGCTAAATAACCATTGATAGCTGAAACACCATATCCAAGTAATGTCGCATAATGATGTACTTCTCTTGGTTCAGCTGATTCAAGAATTAAAGCTAAACTGTTACGTTTTTTAGTTCTTACTAAATAAGAGTTAACAGCTCCAACAGCTAATAATGAAGGAATTGGTAAATGGTTATCATCTACTGCCCTATCTGATAAAATAACAATATTACATCCTTCATGATAACGTTTATCTACTTCTACAAAAACACGATCAATTGCTTTTTCTAATGAAGTATTTTTAATATATGTAATATTAACTTCACCTACTTTAAAGCCTTCTTTTTTCAAGTTTTTGATTTTTAAAATATCTGTATTACTTAAAATAGGGTGATTGATTTTTAATAAATGACAGTTTTCTGGTTTATCTTCCAACATATTTCCATCTCGACCAATACAAATACTTGTTGAAGTAATGATTTCTTCACGAATCGCATCGATTGGTGGATTGGTTACTTGTGCAAACAATTGTTTAAAGTAATTAAATAATGGTGGATGTTTTGTTGATAAAGCTGCAATTGGTGTATCATTTCCCATTGCTACAATATTTTCATTACCAGTTAAAGCTAAGTTTTTAATATAGTTTGTATCTTCGTAACTATAACCATGAATCTTTTGTAATTTAGTTAATTCTTCTCCTTCGTATCTTTCTACTCTAATACTAGGAATTCTCATATCTTTTAAATTAATTAAATTGCTTTCCAACCATTCTCCATAAGGTTGTTTTGTTGCATACGTTTCCTTTAAAACGTCATCTTCAATAAGTTCACCTTTAACAGTATCAACTAATAACATTTTTCCAGGTCTTAGTCTTTCTTTTAAAACAATATCTTTAGCTGGAATATCTAATGATCCTACTTCTGAAGATAATACTAAATAATGATCTTTTGTAATGTAATAACGTGATGGTCTTAAACCATTTCTATCTAAGATAGCCCCCATGATGTCTCCATCACTAAATAAGATAGAAGCTGGTCCATCCCAAGGTTCCATAAGTGTAGCATTATATTCATAGAAATCTTTTTTTGCTTGTGACATGCTTTTATCATTTTCATAAGGTTCTGGAATACACATCATGACAGCTCTTGGAAGTTCCATACCTGACATTACTAAAAATTCCAATGTATTATCTAACATAGCTGAATCGGAACCATTGACATCAACAACAGGATATACTTTTGAAGTATCCACAACATCTGTTTGCATGTTTTCTTCTCGACAGAGCATGTTATTCGCATTTCCTTTAATTGTATTGATTTCACCATTGTGAACAATAAATCTATTAGGATGGGCTCTTTTCCATGATGGCATTGTATTTGTTGAGAAACGTGAATGAACTAAAGCAATGGCACTTTTATAACTTTTATCTTGTAAATCTTTAAAGAATAATCGAAGTTGTTGTACTAAGAACATTCCTTTATAAACAATTGTACGACTTGAAAGTGAACATACATAAGTATCTTCAAATTGACTTTGTTCAAAAATTCTTCTCACTTGATATAATTTTCTATCAAAATCTAAACCACAATTTACACCATGAGGTTTTTTAATAAATGCTTGGACAATATATGGCATGGCATCTAATGCTTTTTTCCCTAAAACACTAGGTACAGTTGGTACAGCACGCCAACCTAAAAATTCTAATCCTTCTTTTTTAACAACTGTTTCAAACATTTTTTTGACACGTAAACGTACTTTTTCATCTTGAGGCATAAAGAACATTCCAACTCCATAATGTCCTTTTTGAGGTAATGTAAAATCTTTAATAATCTTTTGAAAATATTCATCTGGTATTTGTGTTAAGATTCCTACACCATCTCCAGTTTCCCCTGCTGCATCCTTTCCAGCACGATGTTCTAATTGTTCAACGATTTTTAAAGCATCATCTACTGTTTTATAAGTTTTTAATCCTTTGATATTAACAACGGCCCCTATTCCGCAGTTATCATGTTCAAATGACTGATCATATAAACCTACATTTTCTTTGTTCATAAAGGTTCCTCCTTTTTTTGTACAGTTAGAATAGCACATTTAGTAATATGTGTAAAGATTAGCGTTTTTTTTATGATTTTCCTAAAAAATAGCTAGATTGTATACATTTTTTAATGTTTTATCAATGATTTGATAATCTTTTTTTAGCAAATTAATAAATTTATTACAAAAGTGAGAAAAAATTTTTTTATTTTTTTTTTATTTATTGGCATTAAATGATAAAAAGAGTAGAATAAATGTAGTATTAATATATGGAAAGAGGAGAAAAATATGGAAGGTATGTTTATTGTCGAAACTTCTGCTAGACATATTCACTTAAGTGATAAAGATTTAGCAACTTTATTTGGTGAAGGTCATCAATTAACAAATAAAAAAGATTTATCTCAACCTGGTCAATTCGCTTGTGTTGAAAGAGTAAAAGTAATTGGACCTAAAGGAGAATTAAATATGTCTGTTTTAGGACCTACAAGAAAAGAAACTCAAGTAGAAATTTCTTTAACTGACGCTAGAAGCATTGGTGTTCAAGCATTAATTAGAGAATCAGGAGACATCGAAGGAACTGCTGGATGTAAATTAGTTGGTCCTGCAGGAGAAGTTGAAATTCCTTGTGGCGTGATTGCTGCAAAAAGACATATTCACTTAACACCTGAAGATGCTGAAAAATTTGGAGTAAAAGATAAAGAAATCGTTAAAGTTGAAATTAATACAGATGGACGTTCTTTGATCTTTGGTGATGTTGTTTGTCGTGTAAGCGCTTCATATGCAACAGCTATGCATATTGATACTGATGAAAGTAATGCAGCAGCTTGTGGTAGAGAAGTTTACGGTAAAATCATTAAATAAGAAAAAGAATGGTTTTAGATATAATTTCTAAAATCATTCTTTTTTTATACCTATAATATCTTACTTCGACAAATTATGATATAATCTTCGTGGGTGATGACATGAAAATATTAGATACTCTTGGAAAGTCAAAAAAGGCTATTGGTGGTGTTATAGCAATTATCGTTTTAGTTATTGCAATCTTTTTTGCAGGTGTTCATTATGCAAGTGGTAGTAACAATGATAAAATTACTTCAACAACCATTAAAAATCAATTAACTGAAATTAATGAGCTTGCACTTTATTCATATGATTATAGTAAGGTAGGAAAATTTTCTAATAAATTATCTTTTAATGGTTGGAAAATTCCTTTAACACAAAAAACTTTTATTATTACATATAATGGATCTATTAAAGCAGGGATTGATTTAAAACAGGCTAAAATAAGTATTGATAATGATCAATTAAATATTACTTTACCTGCAGCAAAAATTTTAAGTCATGAAATTGATGAAAAATCTATTGAAGTATATGATGAATCATCAAATATTTTTAATCAGATAAGTATTAACGATTATAAATCTTTTGCAACTAAAGAAAAGAAAAAAAATGAAAAAGAAGCTATTTCTAATGGTATTTTAGAAAAGTCTAAAACAAAAGCTGAACAAACCTTAACCACATATCTACAGGCTATTCCAGAAATTAAAGATCATTATAAATTAAATATTACAATTGAAGATGCAAAAACCGATGAGTAACAAACTCATCGGTTTTCTATTATTATTTATTAACAGCTTTTTTTAATGCAGAACTTGCTTTAAATGCAGGTGCTTTACTTGCAGCAATTGTCATTGTTTCACCAGTTCTTGGGTTTCTACCTGTTCTTTCACTACGAGTACGAACTTCAAAATTACCAAAACCTTTTAAAGAAACTTTATCTCCTTTAGCTAAAGCATCAGTAACAACTTCAACTAAAGCAGTTACTACTTTATCTACATCAGTTTTTGTTAATTCAGTGCTTGAAGCAATAGCTTCTACTAATTCAGTTTTATTCATTTTTATTATCTCCATTTCTCGAAATTTAGGATAATAAATCCTAGTCATATTCTACTACGTTATCTATTTATTTACAATAAAATAGTATGTAATCAATTATAATTCTTCTATAAATTGTTCACATATTTCTTTGGACGTTGCCCATGATGTAACTAGACGTATACATGTATGTTGGTCATCTATTGTAAACATATACGTTGTTATATAGTTTTTATTTATTTTTTCCAACGTTTGTTGATCAACGATTGGAAATATTTGATTAGAAGGACTTTCAATATACATCTTATAGCCTTTATCTTTGAATCCTTTTCTTAATATATCAGCACATTCATTTTCATGTTTTCCTATTTCTAGATATAAATCATTTTCAAATAAAGCATTAAATTGAACTCCTAATAATCTTCCTTTAGCAAGCATGGCACCTTTTTGTTTAATATGATATCTAAAATCGGTTTTTAATTCATCATTAATAATAACTAAACATTCACCAAATAAGGCTCCCATTTTTGTACCACCAATATAGAAAACATCACTATAAAGCGCCATCTCTTGTAAAGTTGGTGCATCTTTCAAGACAAGTGCACTTCCAAGTCTTGCTCCATCTATAAATAAATATAAATTATTTTGTTGACAGCATTCATAAATGCCTTTTAATTCTTCTAAAGTATAGTACGTACCATATTCTGTTGTTTGTGAAATATATACCATTTTAGGTTGCACCATATGTTCATCAGGATGTTCACGCATGATTTCATCAATCATTTCAGGAATCATCTTTCCATCTTGATGTGGCTTTGTTAAAATCTTATGCCCGGTAAATTCAACAGCTCCTGTTTCATGAACATTGATATGTCCACTATCAACAGCAATAACAGCTTGATAATCTTTTAATGCTGAAGAAATCATAATCATATTTGTCTGTGTACCACCTACTAAAAAATGAATATCTACATTTTCATTTTCTAATATAGCTTTTATTTTATCTTTAGCTTTTTGACAATATTGATCTTCCCCATATCCTACTGTTTGAATAAAATTTGTCTTATTTAAAGCTTCCATCACTTGTGGATGAGCTCCTTCTAAATAATCACTTGCAAAGTTATACACCTTAACCTCCTAAAGAAAATAGGAAACACTGTTTCCTATAATTCTTCTCCATTTGTTTCAATTACTTTTTTATACCAATAATATGAATCTTTTTTGTATCTATTTAAAGTACCTGAATTTTCATCTTCTTCACGATCAACATAAACAAAACCATAACGTTTTTGATATCCGTTTAGCCAGCTTAATAAATCAGTATAAGACCATGTACAATAAGCAAGAACACGACAACCATCATCACATGCTTTTTTAAGTTCTTCGATATGACGTTTTAAATAATCAATACGATATGGATCATGAATTTGTCCATCTTCTAATTTATCAAATGCACCTAAACCATTTTCGGAAATAACGATTGGTAAATCATAACGCGAAGTAATTTCACGACAACACATTCTAATTCCCATTGGATCAATTGTCCAATCCCAATCTGTTGTTGGTAAAAACTCATTTTGTGGTTTTTTATAAAGACCAGGTACACCTTGAACTTTAGCGGTACCTTTTTTACCAGTGTTATTCATTGTATGATCACTACCAACACCATTAATATCATTATATTCAACAACACATGTTTGATAATAGTTCACACCCATGAAATCAATAAGTGAAGCTGCTTTTTTCATTAATGCTTCATCACCTTCTTCGAAGATAGGAGCACATCCTAATGATTTTAAATATTGAATAGCAGCACGTGGATAACGTCCATAAGCATAAGCATCCATCCAATAATAATTTTGTAAATCATCATAGTCCGCTTTAGCCATTGCATTTTCAGGTTTACGATCATAAGCATAACTTGGACTATAAGCAAATGAAGCTCCTACTTTTGCTTCTGGATGAAGTTCTTTTAAAGCTATAACACTTTTAGCATGTGCAATATTGGCATGATGATTGACTTGATAGAATGTTTTCATATCATCTACTTTTCCTGGTGGATGCATTCCTTCTAACCATCCATGTCCTGTAAAGATATTTTGTTCATTCATTGTAATCCAATATTTTACACGATCTCCATATCTTTTAAATAATGTTGTGGCATAATTTACATAATCATCAACAATTTTTCTGCTTTCCCAACCATGATATTGGTCTTCTAAAGCTTGTGGCATATCCCAGTGATAAACTGTAACCATAGGTTCAATTCCATATTTTAATAATTCATTGATAAGATTATCATAAAATTCTAAACCTTTTTCATTGACTTCACCATTTCCATTTGGATAAATACGTGTCCAAGCAATTGAAAAACGATATGTTTTCAATCCCATTTCTGCCATCAACTTGACATCTTCTTTGTAACGATGATAATGATCAACGGCCTTATCACCTGTTGTTGCTTTAAAAGTCTTTCCTGGAATTCTTACAAATTTGTCCCAGTTGGAAACACCTTTACCATCTGCATCCCAGCCACCTTCTACTTGATAAGCAGCAGATGCACTTCCCCAAAGAAAATCTTTAGGAAATCCTTTTGTTTCTTTAAAATACATTCTTTTTCTCCTTATTTCATATATTTTTTGATAAACTGACTTAATGTTTGTTTAAAGTCATCGTTTTCAACAAGTTCATATAAGTATTTTTCATCTTTTAAGACAAACAATACTTTTTCTCCTCTATTTTTATTATATAGCGGATAAACCATCTTTAATGGTACAAAATCGTCATCTTTTGCATGAAAATACAATGTAGGTATATCATTGTGTCTAACATATTTTGTTGTATTTTCTTTTAAATCAATATGCACAGCTTTTTTAATATGGCGTGCAATAATTGAAATTGCTGGATATTTTGAAATCTTATAATCTGCTTCTAAACGATATCCAATAATATCATATGGTGACGTATAAGCCCCATCTGAAATAATAGCTTCAACATTTTTTAAAACATGTCTACCTGAAGCATTTAAAATTGTATTTGCTCCTTGTTCTTTACCATACATTAATATTTTATGATCTTTCCCATAAGTTTCTAATAGGTACTTATTCCAACATACTAAATCATTGACATCCTTGATTCCAAATCCTCTAATATAACCATCACTTTGTCCATGTGCACAAGCATCTATTAATAAGATTTGTGCTTCTGGCAAATGGTCTTCAAAATATGGAACATATAATTGCATATCTTTTGCCTGTAAACCAAATGGATGTGAAATTAAAACTGTCATTTGAGGGTTTTCTTTAGGAATCAAAATTCCTCTTAATTGAATATCTTGGTCATTTTTTATATAAATATTTTGACTATTGAATTTTGTTTCTAAAATACTTGGTCTATCTTCTTGTTTATGATGTCTGTATAATAATTTTTTTGCATATTTTTTGGATAATGTGTAAACAGATGCTGCTGCAGTAGAAACACCTCCTAAAACTAATAATCCTTTAATTGCTGTTTTATTATTCTTTACCATTTGAATATTCCTCCTTATATTCTTCCATTAATAATCTATTAATATTAGCTACCTGTTCAAATGAAGTAAGACGATATTCATCATGATTCATCCTTGCTGCATAGAAACGAATTGCTTTTTCTAATTCCAAACGCATAATTTCTTTATATTCTGGTGGAAATGTTGAAATTGGAAAACATACAAATAAGAATGTATTATAATCTTTTGAAAATAAATCGATAAGTAAATCATATCCTTCTATTTCTAAAATTCTATTTCCTATTTCTTTTTGTAAATCATGATTAGCAAAAGTCAACACATCATTCATTACAAAACGTAGAATATCTTCACATGCATCAATATATTGTTCATGATTATTTTTATAAAGTGATTTGAGATATGAAATAACAATATTATTTTCTAACTGATCTGGATTTAATCTTTCAAAATGATTAAATAATCTTTCAGCAACTTCTTTATTCAATAAAATAAGGTTTCCAAATTCTTTTATAATTGAAAGTGTAAATCTTGGCATTTGACATAAGCGCTCAAAGATTTCTAATAATTCATCTTTAGTTGATTTAAAAAATCCATCTATATGATTTGTCATTTTCTTTATGGTCTCTTTAAAATATTCTAAATGAAATTGATATTCAGTATCTAAATATTTTGCATTTACTCCATCCCATTCATATTCATATAAAATTTTATCTAATAAAAGAGCTATTGAATCCATAAATTTTTTATAATTTTTATTATATAATAATCTATCTAAATATGGATTAAAAAATGTATAAAATTCATCAACAGTTTCTTGGTTTGTACCAGAATGATATTCTAAGTAATCTAGAATATTTCGATAATCTAAAGGTTCTAGTATTGTATTAACTGTATGTGTTTCAATAAAATGCTCAAAAACATGACAATGTAAAATTGTTTTAAATTGATTAAAATAAAGAATCTTATTTAAAGCATCTTTTATAATGTATTCTTGTTCTTGTTCATGAAGATTAACAGAAAATGTTGGTACGATTTCATCTCCAGAATAATCTATAGTAACAAATACATCGATTGCTTTAAATTGAATATCTAAAATATAATAATGAAATTTATGTTCAAATTTTTTTGTTTGTACTGCACTATGACACCTGTATCTTCCTATATATGTGCTTTTATGGGTTTCTAAATATTTTTCAATACATTTTCTTGCCATCATTTTTTCTCCTTTATATTCTTATTTTACCATTTTTGATTATTGATGAAAACAAAAAAAGGAAATCAATCAATGAGTTTCCTTTAATTATCATCTTTATAAAAGTTTCTAATTATATCGGATTATAAGAACTATAATCTATTTCCTGGGAAATATAGCAAATATTGTTTTATTTATAAAAAACTTCATGTAAATATAGTCCTTGTGGTTTAGCTTTAAATAAACACTTTTTTTGTCCTTTACTTTCTAGTAACTCTTCTAAAAATTCTTTAGTAATTCTGTGTGCCCCTACTTGAATCAAGCCACCAACTAAATGTCTTACCATATATCTTCTAAATCCATTACCTACAAGCTTAAAAGTAACAATACCTTGATTATTTTCAATTTCAATTTGATAAAGTGTTCTAATTGTATTGCCATATTGATCAACAGCACAAAAGGATGCAAAATCGTGTTCACCAATAAAAATTTTTGCAGCATTCCTCATTGCTTCTATATCTAATTCTTTTCCATATTGATAAATATAATTTGTTTCGAATGGAGAATAATCATTCATACTTAACATATAATGATATTCTTTCTTAATAGCAGAATAACGACTATGAAAATTTTCATCAACTAAGAAACTATCAATAATATAAATATCATTAGGTAAAAAGTGATTAATAGCCCTTTTCCATTGTTTTTCAGGCATTTCCCTTAAAGTATCAAAGTGAAAGACTTGTCTTCTACCATGAACTTTAGCGTCTGTTCGACCACTTGCATGAATAACAATATTTTCATCTTTACAAATATTTTTTATAGCTTTTTGAATTTCACCTTGAACTGTTCTAAATTGATTTTGAACTTGAAATCCGTGAAATTTACTACCATCATAACTTACAATACATTTTATTCTATTCATTACATAAAACTCATTATAATCACACCACAACATACACCTAATGTTATTAACATTGATAACGTATCTAAATGCGTCCATGTTAAAACTTTGTATTTTGTACGTGTTGCTTCTGGATTATAATTTCTACTTTCCATAGCGTTAGCAAGTTCTTCTGCCCTTTGAAAAGCAGAAATAAATAAAGGAATAATTAATGAAATAATTGATTTTATTTTTTCCATAAAAGATCCCTCATTAAAATCCGCACCTCTACTAGCCTGTGCTTTCATAATTCTTTTCGCTTCATCTAATAAATCAGGTATAAATCTTAATGCAATTGAAATCATCATAGCAAGTTCATGCACTGGAAAATGAAATCTTTTTAATGGATTTAATAAACTTTCAATAGCTAGTGTTAATTCTAAAGGCTTCGTTGTAGAAGTCATTAATGTTGTTAAAGTAATAATCAATACAAGCCTTATAAAAATATAAGCAGTTTGTATTAAAGCACCTGAGTAGATACTAATACTTCCTATTTTTATTATAACATCACCTGTTTTCATTAAAAATATATTAAAAATCATCAAAAACACCATCATAAAGACCATCGGTTTTATTGCTTTTAAAATATGAGAAAGTTTAATTTTAGAAACTAACGAACATAATAAAACATAAATTGCTAAGATACCGTATCCTATAAATCCCGCATCAAAAAAAACAGAAATTAAAAATATGAAAACAGCACATATTTTTAATCGTGGATCTAAACGATGAATTATTGAATTCCCCGGTATATATTTACCAAAAGTCATATTATCCATGAAGTTCACCACCAATCGCTTCAACTAAATCATCAATATCATTGATAGATGTATCTAGATGATAGCCTTTTAGATTTAACTGAATAATAAGATTTGTGATTAAAGGTAAATCTATTCCTAAATTTAATAAATAATCACTATCTAGAAAAATATCTTTTACTTTCCCAGCTTTTTCAACTTGTCCGTCATTCATTACAACAACATTGTCACAATATTCTAAAACATGGTTCATATCATGAGTTACTAAAACTACTGTTTTACCCATTTCATGAATTTTTTTAAATAAATCCATCATTTCTTTAATCCCTGATGGATCTAATCCAGCTGTTGGTTCATCTAAAACAAGAATATCTGGATCCATAGCAAGTATTCCAGCAATCGCTACCCTACGTTTTTGACCACCTGATAAATCAAATGGGGACTTTTCTAAATAAGTTTCATCTAAACCTACCATTTCAAGAGATTTTTTAGCTATTTCTTTAGCACTATTTTCGTCAATTCCAAAATTCATTGGACCAAACATTATATCTCTTTCGATTGTTTCTTCAAACAATTGATATTCTGGAAATTGAAAAACAAGACCTGATTTTTTTCTAAGACTTTTTAAATTTTGAGGCTTATTATTTTGTGAAATAATATAATCATCTATTTTTATTTCTCCACTTGTTGGTAATAATAAAGCATTTATATGTTGGATAAGTGTCGATTTCCCACTACCTGTTTGTCCAATGATAGCTGTAAATGAACCCTTTTCTATTTTTAAATTCACATTTTTAAGTGCATAATATTCAAAAGGCGTATTATATCCATATATATGATCTAAACTTTTGCATGTAATTGACATAGTTGTTTCTCCAATTCTTCTACATCTAATGTATCTTTAATTTGATAACCTTTTTTTTGTAATTTTCTAGCAATTTTTAATGAAAAAGGAATATCTAATTTTAATTCTTTTAATAATTTTTCATTTGTTAATATTTTTTGAGGTTTGTCGCAATCTACAATCTCTCCTTTATTTAAAAGAATAACTCGGTCAGCATTTTTTGCTTCTTCAATATCATGCGTTATTGAAATGATTGTCATATTATTTTGTTTCTTTAACTCTTTTACTAATTCATTTATTTCTTTTCTACCTCGTGGATCCAACATACTTGTTGCTTCATCTAAAATAATGATAGATGGACTCATCGCTAAAATACCTGCAATCGCAACTCTTTGTTTTTGACCACCGGACAATTTAGTTGGTTCATGATCCAAAAAATTCTCCATTCTAACTACTTTAGAATACCTATTAATAAGTTCATCCATTTGTTCTCTTGGTACACAAATATTTTCTAGTCCAAAAGCTATATCATCTCTAACAGTAGCACCAATAAATTGATTATCTGGATTTTGAAAAACAATTCCTACTTTTTCTCTTATTTTATATAAATTTTCTAAATTTAATTGATAATCATCGATATAAATTTCACCAGATTTTTTTTCTAATAATCCTATAAGTAATTTAGCAATTGTACTTTTACCACTACCATTATGTCCTAAAATAGCTACATATTCACCTTTATGGATTTGAAAAGAAATATTGTTTATTGTTTGTAATCCAGGTTCGTATTCAAAACATAAATTTTCTACCTTAATTATTTCTTCCATTGTCTTCTCCTCATGAACGTGTTTAGTTCATTCTATAATTTATAAGGAAACAAGTCAAATAAAAAAGGACTGAATTTCTTCAGTCCAACATCATTATTTAGTTAATGATAAGATTGCCATTGGTGCATTATCACCTTTACGGTTATATGTTTTTAAGATAGTAGTATATCCACCATTAACATCTTTGAATTTAGGTGCAACGTCATCAAATAAGATTTGAACAGCTGTTTTTCCAGTTGCTTCATCAACAACTTTGTGCATATCTGCAGCAGCTTGTCTTCTTGCATGTAAGTCTCCACGTTTACCTAAAGTAATTAATTCATCAACAACACTACGAACTTCTTTAGCTCTTGTTACAGTTGTTTCAACTTTTCCGTATACAATAACTTCAGTAGCTAAACTACGTAACATAGATTTTCTAATATCTGAAGTGCGTCCTAATTTTCTATTTTTAGCCATGAGATTAACGCTCCTTTTCGAGTATTCTGAATTAATCGATAGGTTTAAATCCTAAACCTAATTCAATTAATTTTTCTTTAACTTCTTTTAATGATTTTTTACCTAAGTTTCTTACTTTAATCATGTCATCTTCTGATTTAGAAGCAAGATCTTGAACTGTTTGAATACCAGCTCTCTTTAAACAGTTATATGAACGAACAGATAAATCTAATTCTTCGATAGTCATATCTAATACTTTATTTGTAGTATCATTTTGAGTTTCAGACATAACTTCCATATTCATAGCCATATCAGTTAATTCAACAAACATATTTAAATGTTCAACTAAAATTTTTGCTGCTAATGAAATAGCTTCAAATGGTTTTAGCGAACCATTAGTTTCAACTTCTAATACTAATTGATCATACTTAGCACTTTCTCCAACACGAGTTGGTTCTACAGAGTAAGCAACTTTTTCAATTGGTGAAAAGATTGAATCTGTTGGAATAACACCAAGAGTGTTAATATTTACTTTATTTTGATCAGCAGATACATATCCACGATCTTTTTTAGCAAATAATTCCATATATAAGTGACCACCTTCTGCAACATGTGCAATTACCATGTCATTTGAAATCATTTTGACTTCAGCTGGACATTGAATATCAGCACCAGTTACAGTAGCAGGACCTTTTACATCAATAATCATTGTAGCAGTGTCTTCACTGTCTACATCAAAAACTAATTTCTTAATATTTAAAATCATTGCTGTGACATCTTCAACGACACCATCAATTGCGGAAAATTCATGGATTGCTCCTTGAACTTTGATTGCATAAACAGCAGAACCAGGTAAAGAAGAAAGTAATACTCTTCTTAAGGCATTACCCAAAGTAATACCAAATCCTCTTTCTAATGGTTCAATGACGAACTTACCATAATTTTCAGTTTCGTCATAATGATCTATATTAAAGTTTGCTTTTTCGAATTTATGCATATGTTCCCTCCTCTATAGGAATGTTTTGTATTCTAATTTACTACAATAATACTATCCACGAGGACGTTTTGGTGGACGACAACCGTTATGTGGAATTGGTGTTACATCATTAATTGAAGTAACTTCTAATCCAGCAGCTTGTAAAGCTCTAACTGCTGCTTCACGTCCTGGTCCTGGACCTTTTACATTTACATCTACAGTTTTTACTCCATGTTCCATAGAAGCTTTAGCTGCAGCTTCTGATGCCATTTGTGCAGCAAATGGTGTTGATTTTCTTGATCCTTTGAAACCTAATGCTCCAGCACTTGACCAAGTTAATACATTACCATGTTCATCAGTAATTGTTACAATAGTATTATTGAAAGTAGAATGAACGTGTGCAACACCTTTTGCAATATTTTTTCTTACACGTTTTTTACCACGTGTTTGTTTTACTCTAGCCATTTCCTTTCAACCTCCTATTATTTTTTCTTTCCTGCGATTGGTCTAGCTTTACCCTTACGAGTTCTAGCATTAGTTTTAGTTTTTTGACCACGAACAGGAAGTCCTTTACGGTGACGCATACCTCTGTAGCTTCCGATTTCCATTAAACGTTTGATGTTTAATTGAACTTCTCTACGTAAGTCACCTTCAACTTTAATTTTTTCAACTTCTTTTCTGATTTTTGTAACTTCTTCTTCAGTTAAATCTTTAACTCTTACATCTTCACTGATACCAGTAGCTTTTAAGATTTCTTTAGCTGTAGATTTACCGATACCATATACATAAGTTAATGAGATAACAACACGTTTATCACGTGGGATATCTACACCTGCAATACGAGCCATTTTGTTTCCTCCTAAATACTAACCTTGTCTTTGTTTATGTTTTGGGTTTTCGCAAATAATCATTACGCGCCCTTTTCTTTTAATTACTCTGCATTTATCACACATTGGTTTTACAGATGGTCTTACCTTCATCCTGTCTACCTCCTTTTGGAAGATTTTTTATTTATGTCTAAATGTAATTCGCCCACGTGTTAAATCATATGGAGATATTTCAACGGTAACTCTATCCCCCGGTAAAATGCGAATGTAGTGCATACGGATTTTACCAGAAACGTGAGCAAGAATTTCCACTCCATTTTCTAAAGCCACTTTAAACATTGCATTTGGTAATGTTTCTAAAACAGTAGCTTCTACTTCAATAACGTCATCTTTTTTTGCCATCGTTCTTCAACTCCTTTTATTAAAGTTTTGTAAGAATTCTATAACCGTCATCAGTAATGACGATTGTATGTTCATAATGAGCAGCTAACGAATGATCCTTTGTAATAACAGTCCACCCATCATCAAGAGTAACTGTTTCTTTTGCTCCTAAATGTGCCATTGGTTCAATAGCCAAACACATACCTTTTTTTAATCTAGGACCTCTCCCAGGAGCTCCGTAATTAGGAACAGCGGGATCTTCGTGAACGTCTGTTCCAATCCCATGACCAGTATAATCACGAGGAGTAGTACATCCGTTTTTAGTAAGATATTCTTCAATTGCATGTGAAATATCAGAAAGTCTAACTCCTGGTCTTACTTGTTCTAATCCAGCAAATAAAGCACCTTCACAAACATTCATAAGTCTTTTTGTTTCATTGCTTACATTTCCTACTGCATAAGTCCAAGCACTGTCACCATGATATCCTTTGTAACATGCTCCAACATCAACTGAAATAATATCTCCATCTTTTAGCTTTCTATTACTAGGTATTCCATGTACTACAACTTCATTAATTGAAGTACATACACTATTTGGAAAACCATAAAGATGTAGAAAGGAAGGTGTTGCACCATGTTCCCTAATTATTTTATCACAAATTTGATCAATTTCGTTAGTAGTTATTCCCGGTACAATAACTTCTTTCAATTTTTCATGAACTAAAGCAACAATTCTACCTGCTTCAGTCATTAATTCAATTTCTCTATCATCTTTAGTAATTATCATTAATAAACCTCCAGGCTTTCATCGATATCATAAAGACGTTAAACATAACTTCTTAACTTTGATAACTGCTTCTTCAAAATTAATTTATTTCTTTAGATATTTATGAATCCATAAAAGAAATCATTATTATTTACGAATATAACCATGATATTCTTTTCTAGTAATATATGTTTTGATTTGTTTTACTGTTTCAAGTGCAACTCCTGTAACGATAATCAAACCAGTACCACCAAGTGATAGGTTTGCATTTTCAGTTTGTGTCCAAATAATTGGAGTAATAATTGGAATTGCAGCAATAATACATAAAGTAAGCGAACCAGCAACAGTTACTTGATTAAGAACTCTTTTAATGAAGTTCTTAGTTTCAATACCAGTTCTTACACCAGGTATTGATCCACCATTTTTCTTCAAATCATCACTAATTTTTTCAGCATCAATTTGTAAGTTTGAATAAAAGAAAGTAAATCCTATAATCATTAAAATATATAAACAGAAACCAACAGGTTCTTGATAATTAAATATAGTATTTATCATCTTAGTTGTACTAGATGCTTTCATGAAACTTACTATTGTTCTTGGTGCTGCTAGTACTGAAGAAGCAAAGATTACTGGTAAAACACCTGAACTATTAATTTTAATAGGCATATGTGTTTGTTCCCTAGTTCTCATTGTTACACTTGTACTAGATGCATAATTGACTGGGATTTTTCTTATTGCGCCTTCAGTAAATACTACAAAGACTACAATTGAAAGATAAACCACAACAAATAATACATACCAAGCAATATCTAACCACATTCCACTATCATAAGTGACGAGGTTATCATAAGTTGTTAAGAATGCATTTGGTAAGTTTGAAACAATTCCTGTAAAGATTAGTAATGAAACACCATTACCAATTCCTTTTTGAGTAATTTGATCACCTAACCAAATAGCTAACATACTTCCAGCCATCATAATGAGCACTACATAAATATATGACCAGATTGAAGTATCAACTAATATATTATAACTTGTATCAAAGGCATAAGTTAAAACTCCACCTTGTAACGCAGCTAATAATAAAGTTAATACACGAGTAACACGGTCTTTTTTCTTCTTACCTGTGTTACCTTCTTTACGCCAGCGTGTTAACGCTGGAATAACATCCATCGATAATAATTCAATTATAATAGATGATGTAATGTATGGTGAAACACCTAAAGCGAAAAGAGAAAATCTTTCCAAGGTACCTCCACCAAGTAAATTCATGATTCCGAAAATTCCATTTGTAGCATCACTACTACTTAATGAACCTACATTAACACCTGGAATTGTAATTCCTGCACCTAAACGGTACACGAATAAAATTCCAAGTGTGAAAATGACTTTTCGACGAAGCTCACCCTTTTTGAATACATTCTTCAAAAAAGTTAACATCTTAAATCACCTCAGTTTTTCCACCTGCAGCTTCAATTGCGGCAACAGCTGATTTAGAGAATTTAGCAGCTTGAACAGTTAATTTCTTTTCAATAGCTCCATTTCCTAATACTTTAACACCATCTAATTCTTTTTTGATGATTCCTGCTTCTTTTAACGCAGCAGCGTTAACTGTTGCACCATCTTCAAATTTATTTAAAGTTTCAAGATTTACGATAGCATATTCTTTACGAGTAAAGTTTGTAAATCCTCTTTTAGGTAAACGCATGAATAATGGAGTTTGTCCACCTTCGAATCCTGGTTTTTTACCTCCACCAGATCTAGCTCCTTGACCTTTTTGACCTCTACCTGCTGTTTTACCATTTCCTGAACTTGTACCACGTCCAACACGTTTTCTTGCTTTACGAGCACCTTCAGTATATTGTAATTCGTGAAGTTTCATTGTTACACCTCCTATTATTTTTCTTCAACTGTTACTAGGTGTCCAACTACTCTAATCATACCTTGAGTAGTAGGGTTATTTTCTAATTCAACAGTTTTATTAATTTTAGTTAAACCTAAAGCTTTAAGAGTCTTTCTTTGATTTGGTAAGCAACCAATTGGACTCTTTTTAAGTGTAATACTTACTTTTGCCATTTTGTTTGCCTCCTATCCAAAAATTTCATCAACAGTTTTTTCTCTTAATTCAGCAACTTCATTAACTGTTTTTAATGAAGCTAATCCTTGCATTGTTGCTCTTACCATGTTGATTGGTGTTCTAGAACCAATACATTTAGATAAGATATCACGGTAACCAGCTAATTCAACAACAGCACGAACTGGTCCACCAGCGATGATTCCAGTACCTTGAGATGCTGGTTTAATAAATACATTTCCTGATCCGTAAACACCGTTTACTTCATGAGGAATAGTACCATGTACAGAAGGTACTTTGATAACATTACGTTTAGCATTTTCACATGCTTTTCTGATTGCATCAGGTACTTCGTTAGCTTTACCAGTACCAAATCCAACTCTACCTTTTCTATCTCCAATAACAACTAAAGCAGCAAAACGCATTCTACGTCCACCTTTTACTACTTTTGTTACACGGTTAATAGTAACAACACGTTCTTCAAATTCTTTTTCTTCTCTTCTTGGTGCTCTTCTTTGACCATTTCTTCTTGGTTTTCTTTCACCATTGTTAGTTCTTGGTTTACGTTGTTCCATATTGACCTCCTTCTAGAATTCTAATCCAGCTTCTCTAGCAGCTTCTGCTAATGCTTTTACACGACCATGATAAATATATCCACCACGATCAAATACTACATTTTTAATTTCTTTTGCAATTGCTCTTTCTGCAATTTCTTTACCTACTGCAGTTGCAGCAGCAATGTTTCCACCGTTTTCTAATTTCATTTCAACGCTTGATGCGCTAACTAATGTAACACCATTGACATCATCAATAATTTGAGCGTGAATATGAGCATTTGAACGGAAAACATTTAAACGTGGACATTCTGGAGTTCCACTAATTTTTCTACGAACTCTAGCATGACGTTTTAAACGTACATCATTACGAGATTGTAATTTAGCCATAAAGATAGCTCCTTTCTTACTCTTAGACTACTTCTTACCAGCAGTTTTTCCTTCTTTTCTGATGATTCTTTCATCACTATATTTGATACCTTTTCCTTTATAAGGTTCAGGTTTTTTCTTAGATCTAATTAATGCAGCCATTTGACCAACACGTTCTTTATCAATTCCAGAAACTACGATAGTATTTGGATTTGGAGTTTCAACTTTAACTCCTTCTTCAGCTTCGATTTCAACTTGATGTGAGAAACCGATATTTAATACTAATGTATTTCCTTTCATTTGACCACGGTATCCAATACCAACGATTTCTAATGTTTTAGAATATCCATTATGAACACCTTCGATCATGTTAGCAAGTAAAGCTCTTGTTGTACCATGTAATTGTTTTACATGTTTTTCTTCACTACTTCTTACTACAGTAATTTCATTACCTTCTTGTTTGAATGAAATTGCTGGAGAAAATTGTTTCACTAAAGTCCCTTTTGATCCAGTAACTGTTACTGTGTTATCATCAGCGATTTCAACAGTTACTCCTTCAGGTACAGTGATAATTTTATTACCGATACGAGACATCAGTTATACCTCCTGTATAATTTTTTTATTACCAGATATATGCTAATACTTCTCCACCAACTTGTTTAGCTCTAGCTTCTTTATCAGTCATTAAACCTTGTGAAGTTGATAGAATAACAATACCTAAACCATTTAATACTCTAGGAATTTCGTTTACTTTTGCATATACACGTAACCCTGGTTTAGAAATTCTTTTTAAATCAGTGATTACTTTATCTTTTCCTCTATATTTTAAAGTGATAATAATGTTTGATTCAGCACCTTCGCCTTCAACTTTATATCCTTTAATGAACCCTTCATTTTTTAAGATTTCAGCAATTCCAACTTTTAATGTTGAAGTAGGAATACTTACTTCTTCTTTTAACGTATTATTTGCGTTACGGATTCTTGTTAACATATCTGCAATTGGATCTGTCATTACCATTTGCGTGTCCTCCTTCCAATACGGATTATTTTATCATTACCAACTTGCTTTTTTTACACCAGGAATTTCACCTTTATAAGCTAATTCGCGGAAGCAAATTCTGCAAAGTTTGAACTTTCTAATTACTGAATGTGGTCTACCACAACGTTCACAACGTGTGTATTCACGTACTTTATATTTTTGAGGACGTTGTTGTTTCACTTTCATTGATGTTTTAGCCATTTATTAAGTCCTCCTTATTTATGGAAAGGCATTCCTAATTGAGCTAATAACTCATGACCTTCTTCATCAGTTTTAGCTGTTGTTACGAATACGATATCCATTCCTCTTAATTTGTTTACTTTATCAAAATCAATTTCAGGGAAGATTAATTGTTCTTTAACACCTAAAGTATAATTTCCTCTTCCATCGAATGAGTTATTTGATACACCTCTAAAGTCTCTTACACGAGGTAAAGATACATTTACTAATTTATCTAAAAATTCATACATTCTTTCACCACGTAAAGTGACTTTACAACCGATTGCTTGACCTTCTCTTAATTTGAAACCAGCAATTGATTTTTTAGCTCTAGTGACAACTGGTTTTTGACCAGTAATTAATGTTAATTCATTAACTGCATCATCTAATAATTTTGAATTAGATACTGCATCACCAACACCAATATTTAATACGATTTTTTCGATTTTTGGTGCTTGCATTTTAGAAGAATAATTGAATTTTTCCATTAACGATTTAACTACTTCGTTTTCATAACGTTCTTGTAAACGATTCATTTGCTATCTCCTTTCAATTATTTCTTTTTCTTAGAATCAACTTCTGCACCTGTTTTTTTGTTAACACGTACTTTAGTTTTCTTTCCATTTTCATCTACAGATACTTTATATCCTAATTTAACTGCAGATTTTGATTTTGAATCATAGAATGCAACATTAGAAACATGAATTGGAGCTTCTTTGTTAACGATTCCACCTTCAGGATCAGCTTGTGAAGGTTTAACATGTTTTGTTACCATGTTTACTCCTTCAACGATTACTCTTTCTTCTTTAGCAAGAACTTGTAACACTTCACCTGTCTTACCTTTATCTTTACCTGCGATAACTACAACAGTATCACCAACACGGATTTTCATGTGCCACGCCTCCTTATAATACTTCTGGAGCTAATGATACGATTTTCATGAAATCAGCATCTCTTAACTCTCTTGCAACTGGTCCAAAGATACGAGTCCCTCTTGGAGACTTGTCATCTCTGATAATAACACAAGCGTTATCATCAAATTTGATGTAAGATCCGTTTTCACGTCCTACAGCATATTTAGTTCTAACGATAACAGCTTTTACTACTTCACCTTTTTTAACAGTACCATTTGGAGCTGCTTGTTTAACTGTTGCTACAACAACATCTCCAATACTACTTGTTTTTCTATTTGACCCACCTAAGTTACGAATTACTAATACTTCTTTAGCACCAGTATTATCAGCAACTTTAAGTCTACTTTCGTTTTGAATCATTCCGGTTACCTCCTTTTAGAGTTTATTAAACTGTTTCTGCTTTTTTTACGATTTCTACTAAACGGAAACGTTTTGTAGCAGATAATGGTCTTGTTGACATGATTTTAACTGTATCTCCAACTTGAGCAGTGTTGTTTTCATCATGTGCATGAAATTTTGTAGATGATTTCATACGTTTACCATATAACTTATGTTTTACATGTGTTTCAACTAGCACTGTAATAGTTTTATCCATTTTAGTAGATACAACTGTACCAGTATAAACTTTACGGTTATTTCTTTCCATTTGTATCTCCTCCTATTGGTTTAATTCTCTTTCTCTAATCACTGTTTTAATACGAGCGATTGTTTTACGAACTTGTCTAATACGTGCAGTGTTTTCTAATTGTCCTGTAGCTTGTTGGAATCTTAATCCAAAAAGCTCTTTTTTGTATTCTTCAACTTTAGCTAATAAAGCTTCAGTATCTAATTCTCTAATTTCTTGCGCTGTCATAACTATTCACCCTTTCCAATGATTTTACATTTAATAGGTAATTTATGAGATGCAAGTCTTAAAGCTTCTCTTAATGTAGCTTCATCTAAACCAGCAACTTCAAATAATACTCTACCAGTTTTAACTACTGCTACCCATTCTTCTGGAGAACCTTTACCTGATCCCATACGTACTTCTAATGGTTTTTTAGTTTTAGCTAAATGAGGGAAAATTCTAATCCATACTTTACCACCACGGTTCATATAACGGTTGATGGCAATACGTGCTGCTTCAATTTGACGAGAAGTAATCCAAGCACCTTCAGTTGCTACTAAACCAAATTCACCAAATGATACTTTGTCTCCACCTTTAGTTCTACCTTCGTAGCTAACACGGTGAGGTCTTCTGTATTTTGTTCTTTTAGGCATCAACATGATTATTTATCCCCTTTCTTTTTTTCAGGAAGGATTTCTCCCTTACAAATCCAAACTTTAACTCCTAATTTACCATAAGTTGTATCTGCTTCTGCAGTCGCATAATCGATATCAGCTCTTAAAGTATGAAGAGGGACATTCCCTTCAGAGTAACCTTCAGCACGAGCCATATCAGCTCCACCTAAACGTCCTGAAACATTAGTTTTAATTCCTTTAGCTCCAGCTCTCATTGCTCTTTGAATAGCACGTTTTTGAACAGTTCTAAAAGATGCACGATTTTCTAATTGTTCTGCAATATTGTTTGCTACTAATTGAGCAACAACATCTGGATTTTTAATTTCAACAATGTTAATGAAAACTTGTTTACTACTTACTAATTTAGATACTTCTTTTCTTAAAGCATCAACTGCTTCACCATCTTTACCGATAACTACACCAGGTCTAGATGTGTGAACAAAAATTGTTACACGATTTTTTGATCTTTCGATTTCAACTTTTGCTACTGAAGCTGTTTTAAGTTTTTTAAGAATATAATCACGAACTTTAATATCTTCATGTAATAAACCAGCGAAATCTTGATCATTTGCGTACCATCTTGAATCCCAATTACGGTTAACACCAACACGTAAACCTACTGGACTTACTTTTTGACCCATTCTAGTACCTCCTATCTTTCATCAACCACACAAGTAATGTGGCATGTTCTTTTTAAAATTCTTGTTCCGCTACCTTTAGCTCTTGCAGCGAATCTTTTTAAAATTGGACCTTCATCAACGAAGATTGCTTTAACATATAATTTTTCTGCATCTGCATCATTGTTGTATACTGCATTTTGAGCTGCAGATTTAACAACTTTTGAGATTGCAGGAGAAGCAGCTTTATTAGTATATTCTAAGATACCAAGTGCTTCTTTAACTGTTTTACCTCTTACTAAATCAACTACTAATCTTGCTTTTTGAGGTGATACACGAATTGTTTTAGCTACTGCTTTTGCTTCCATGTTCTATTCTCCTCTCTATTTCTTTCCTTTTTTATCGTCAGCATCATGACCATGGAAAGTTCTAGTTGGAGCGAATTCTCCTAATTTATGACCAACCATGTCTTCAGTAACGTAAACAGGAATATGTTCTTTTCCGTTATATACTGCAAATGTATGTTCGATAAATTGAGGGAAGATTGTTGAACGTCTTGACCAAGTTTTGATAACTTCTTTTTTACCTGATTCATTTAACGCTTCTACTTTTTTCATTAAATGAGCATCAACAAATGGTCCCTTTTTTAAACTACGTGCCATTTTTTCTTTCCTCCTTATTATTTACCATTGCGACGACGTACGATTAATTTAGTCGAAGCTTTTTTGTTCTTTCTAGTTTTAACACCCATAGCTTTTTTACCCCAAGGAGTCATTGGTGCTTTACGTCCGATAGAAGTTCTACCTTCCCCACCACCATGAGGGTGATCATTAGGGTTCATTACAGAACCACGAACTGTAGGTCTAACACCTTTCCATCTCATACGTCCTGCTTTACCATAGTTTACTAAACCATGATCTTCATTTCCTACTACACCAACTGTAGCTCTACATACTGATAATAATTTTCTAACTTCACCAGATGCAAGTCTTACAGTTACATATTTTCCTTCTTTACCTAAGATTTGAGCAGACACACCAGCAGATCTTGCGATTTGTCCACCTTTTCCAGGTTGCATTTCAATATTGTGAATTACAGTACCTTCAGGCATATTTCCCATTGGTAATGCGTTACCAACTTTGATATCTGCTTCTTCACCAGAAATGATTTCCATTCCTACTTCTAACCCTTTTGGAGCTAAAATATATCTTTTTTCACCATCTACATAGTTAATTAATGCGATGTTTGCTGATCTATTTGGATCATATTCAATAGTTGCAACTTTACCTGGGATATTATCTTTATTTCTTTTGAAATCGATAATACGGTATTTTTGTTTGTGTCCACCACCATGATGACGAGTTGTGATCACACCTTGGTTGTTACGTCCACCGTTTTTAGATTTTTTTGCAACTAAAGATTTTTCAGGTTTATTAGTTGTAATTTCTTCATAAGTTAATGAAGTCATATTACGACGACCGTTTGTCACTGGCTTATATGTTTTAATTGCCATCTTTAGTTTCCTCCTGTTTTTCTTATCTGGAACGAGTTATTCCAATATTTTATCAATTAATCTTCATCAAAATAATTGATTGAGTTTCCTTCAGCTAATTTAACGATAGCTTTTCTTCTTTTGTTAGTTTTACCTTCATATCTACCCATTCTTTTAGCTTTAGGTTTAACATTCATGATGTTAACTTTTTCAACTTTTACATTGAATAATTTTTCAACTGCGATTTTAACTTCTGTTTTGTTAGCGTCTAAATCTACATCGAATGTATATTTATTTTCTTCAGTTTGAAGAGCTAATGACTTTTCAGTAAGTACTGGTTTTTTTAATACATCTGTCATGTGTGCCATTATGCTAATACCTCCTCAACAGCTTTAATTGCAGCTTCAGTCATAATTAACTTATCGCTGTTTAAGATATCATAAACATTAACATGTTTAGCATCTAATAACTTAACTCCTGGAATATTGCTTGCTGATTTTTCAACATTTAATGTGATTTCATCAACAACGATTAATGTTTTTACTGGAGCATTTAAGTTTTCTAATACTTTAACCATTTGTTTAGTTTTTGGAGCTTCGAATGAAATTCCATCGATTGCTGTAAATTCATTATCTTGAACTTTTGAAGATAATGCTGATTTTAAAGCTAATCTTCTAACTTTACGGTTTAATTTGAATTTATAACTTCTTGGTGTAGGACCGAAGACAACTCCTCCACCTCTCCATTGTGGAGCACGTGTTGAACCTTGTCTAGCTCTACCTGTACCTTTTTGACGCCATGGTTTTCTTCCACCACCAGCAACTTCAGTACGGTTTTTAACTTTATGTGTACCTTGTCTTAAAGATGCTCTTTGTAATAAGACCATATCAAACATAGCTTGTTTATGTGGTTCAATACCGAAAACTGCTTCATTTAATTCTAAGTCTTTAACTTCTGCACCTTCTTGGTTAAATACTTTTACGTTAAGCATTCTCATTTCCTCCTTCTTCAAATTATTCTGCAGCAGCTGCTTCTACAGCTTCTTCTACTACAGTTTCTTCAACTTCTTCTGGAGTGTAATCTACTAATTCATGTACTGGATTTACTTGACCAGCTTTTTTGATAGCAGTTTTAACAACAACTAAACCTTTTTTAGGTCCTGGTACTGAACCTTTGATTAATAATAAGTTGTTTTCTGGATCTACTGCTACAACTTCTAAGTTTTGAATTGTACGAGTTACATGTCCCATTTGTCCTGGTAATTTTTTACCTGGAGCGATTCTGTTTGGAGCGATTGGTCCCATTGAACCAACAATTCTATGAGCTCCTGAACCATGTCCTTTAGGACCAATGTGTTGTCCATGTCTCTTAATAACACCTTGATAACCTTTACCTTTTGAAGTTCCTGTTACATCTACGACTTCACCAGCTACGAAGCTATCAACAGTAATTTTATCTCCAACTTCATAACTCATCATTTCGTCATAACGAAATTCTTTAATGAAGCGCTTAGGAGCTGTGTTAGCTTTGTTTGCAATTCCTTTTTCAGCTTTGTTTGCTAATTTTTCTCTTTTATCTTCGAAACCAACTTTTACAGCATCATAACCATCAGTTGCAACTGTTTTCTTTTGTAATACTACATTTTCAGTAGCTTCTACAACAGTAACTGGGATTAAAACACCATCAGTAGTGAAGACTTGAGTCATTCCAATCTTACGACCTAAGATTCCTTTCATGAGTTACACCTTTTACCTTTCTTATAATTTAATTTCAATATCTACACCGCTAGGTAATTCTAATCTAGTTAAAACATCAACTGTTTCTGGTGTAGGATTCACAATGTCGATTAAACGTTTGTGAGTTCTGATTTCAAATTGTTCACGTGAATCTTTATATTTGTGAACAGCTCTAAGGATTGTATATACTTCCTTTTCAGTAGGTAATGGTACTGGACCAACTACTTGAGCACCTGATTTTTTTGCAGAAGAAATAATTTTTTCTGCTGACGCATCTAGAATTTTATGATCAAATGATTTTAATCTAATTCTGATTTTATTATTTGCCATGATATTCTCTCCTTTCAAATTCTTATAGGATTTGATTCACTCGTTACGAATTACCTGAAACATGCCGTTTCATGACAACGCTTTTCGGTGTTTCAGCAACCTCGCACTTCTCCGTGACATCAACATGGGTATTATATGATAATTATACCCATAATGCAATACTTTTTTTTATTTTTTTATAAAAAAATTTACAAAGAAATAATTTTGGATAAATAACCATCTTATTAATAGAATAGATACTAATTTTGAACTTCTAGCTTTTATTATTTAATAAAAATAATCGTTCATAAATGGATAGTTATTAAAGCAAGTTACCTCTAAATGAAATAATCAATAAAAAATAGATCAATGCTTACATTTGATCACTATAAAAAATAAAATATTTAATATCAATGATCAAATACATACTAAAAAAGCCATACCACAATAGTATGACCTGTCAAGGATCATGTAAAAACATAAAAAAAAAGAAGGAACTGGCAACGAGCTATTTTCGCACAATGTACTATCTTCGCCGCGATGATGCTTAACTTCTGTGTTCGGAATGGG
>NZ_JAOQJR010000012.1:0-74109 GCF_025566905.1 [Clostridium] ammoniilyticum | reverse complement strand
CCCGAATTGCAAGCAGAAACTGGAAATAAGAGAAAATAGGAACTAATTTTTATAGAAAATCGTATTTTCAGTTACATTAAGTTTAGCTAATTCATCTAGAAATAATTTTTCAGCAGGAAGATATCCAAGTATCTTCCTTTTCTTTTGATTGATTTTGTTATTTATATCAATACTTGTCTTTTTATCTATTGTGTTGATGTCAGTACCTTTCTGTATAAAATATCTGATAAGTCCATTACAGTTTTCATTTGAGGCCCTGTCACAAGAATGATAGGGTCTGCCAAAATAAATCTTGGTTCTCTTTTCTTTTGTGTTAGGTTTTACTTCCATATCCTTCCATCTAGAAAATTCACTACCGTTATCAAAAGTGATGGATTTGAAAATATCTTTAAAGCTATCACCGTAAAACTTGTGAAGCTTGTTGATTTGCATATATACTTTTTTAGAAGATTTGGAAGAAATAGGGATCATATAGTAAAATCGAGTTTTTCTTTCCAACAAAGTAAGATAAGCACCATTTTGACCATCTCTAGGACCAGTAACCAAATCGCCCTCCCAATGACCAAACGCTTCTCTGGAATCGACAGATTCAGGCCTTTCAGTAATAGAAACCCCTTTTTGTCTTTTAGGAATATATGTCTTCCAGTTCTTCTTTGTTTTTCTTCTGACCATGCGAGGAAGATCGATAGGTTTAATAGAGGTTTTACCCTGATGAACATAGTTATAAAAGGTTTTAGTGGAAACAGTTTCCATATCATTAATTTTATCCCTTTGATGAATAATCAAATAATTGATGGTTTCATCAATAGAAGAAAGCTTGTTGGATTTGATTTCGTTTTCAACCAGAGAAATAAAATCGGTAGCTTTATCAAATTTAGAATTGTTAGGAATCTTATGATTCTTGGATCTTTTTTGAAAAGCAGCCAAGGCAGATAGTTCAAAATGCTTATTGAGATGAGTATCTCTAATAGAGACCGTAGCATCTTTGATAATTGAATAGATATTAGAAACCGAAGTACCAACATCCAAAGCAAGATTTTTAATAAATTGAGTTTTACCGATGTTGCGCTTACCAGAATAAGAAGCGTTAAACATAATCAAGGAATTGATGATATACTCATAATGAGAAAAATCGAGATGTTTATTTTTTGTTTTTTGTGATATATTAATAGTGTTCATAGAGATCTCCTTATAAAGTGTGGTAACAATATAATACGATTTCTATGGACAATTTTCATATAGAAAATAAACATGAGGGGCATGTCACAGGCGCGAATTGATAACAAGGGGCATGCCCCTTGTTATCAATTCCTTAATTCCAGTTTCATTTTACAATACAGGGAATAAAAAATATTCGATTTTGTCGCATTATTTTGTTGACATTGATATTGTGATTTCATATAATTAAAAAGGTTTCATAGGCAAAAACCTTTTAAAGTCCCCGGTAAGGATAAACAAAGGAGAAAAGAAAAAGATGAGACAAACAACAATGGCAAATGCTGCCACAATCGAAAGAAAATGGTATGTAGTTGACGCAGCTGGACAAACATTAGGTCGTTTAGCTTCAGAAGTTGCTACAGTGTTAAGAGGGAAAAATAAACCTACTTACACACCACATGTTGATACTGGTGATTATGTAATCATTATCAATGCTGACAAAGTAGTTATGACAGGTAAAAAATTAGAAAACACTAAATATTACCGTCACTCAGGATGGTTAGGTGGTCTTAAAGTTAAGACAGCTAAACAATTCTTAGAACAAAATCCAACAGGATTTGTTGAAGCAGCAGTTAAAGGTATGTTACCACATAACACTTTAGGTAGAAAACAAGGAATGAAATTATTTGTTTATGCTGGTGATAAACATCCTCATGCAGCACAAAATCCAGTAGAAATGAAAGTGAAAGGGTAAGGTGAAAGATAATGGCAAACGTACAATATAGAGGAACAGGTAGAAGAAAATCTTCTGTAGCACGTGTTATCTTAACACCAGGTACAGGAAATTTCGTTATTAATGGAAAAGAAGCTAGAGAATATTTAGCATCAGACGTATTAAACATGATCGTTAATCAACCATTAGAATTAACAAACACTAAAGACAAATTTGATGTAACTGTTAATGTTTATGGTGGAGGGTACTCAGGACAAGCTGGTGCAATCCGTCATGGTGTTGCTAGAGCTTTATTACAAGCTGGTGACGATTACAGACCAACATTAAAAGCTGCAGGATTCTTAACTCGTGATTCACGTGTTAAAGAACGTAAAAAATATGGTCTTAAAAAAGCACGTCGTGCTCCACAATTCTCAAAACGATAGGAAATCGTATTGGAAAAATCAAGGAAAAGTCCCATTTTTGGGGCTTTTTTCTTGTTTCAAGAACCCTAAATTTCGCTCATAAGGTAACAATAAGGTAGCAAAATCAATCTATTATTTATTAGACTATCTATTGACCACATTCTCATAAATAGTGAAATGTGGTGAATCATAATGTCAATATAAATAAGGAGGATGATTAAATATGACATGTAATAAAACATATGCACTACCTAAGAAAGACAAGAGATTACCTAAAGGGTATGAACAGTGAAGAAACTTAAAAGGAGGAGAAGATATCCATATCTAGTACAAGTTCCAGAAGGTAAAGTAATAGCTAAAGATGGAAAATCTAGAACGAAGTACAAATATATTGGATATGTATCAACAAGAGAGGAGGGAATTATTTTATTAAATCGTTATCATCATGCAAATGATAAGACGATGTTTCTTTTACCTACTTTTGAAGATATCTATTATTTATGGGTTGAGGATTACTTTTACATTAATTATAAACCAATTATGGAAGATTATAAGGCAACTTTTATTACTGCATCTACTTTACATAAGAGAAAATTTATTTATATTAAAACCAATGACTTACAATTAGTAATTGATCAATGCGGAAAAAATTATCCAACATTAAGAAAATTGGCGTCATTATTTAGACACTTATATTGATATGCAATGAGTAATGATTTATGTGATAGAAATTATGCTGATTATATAAATATAAAAAAATATAAAAGAGTTATTTCTGTAGATAAAGAAAAAGTAATTTTTACAAAAGAAGAAATATCACTCCTATGGGAATATAAAGAAGATCCATATTATCAAATAATATTGATATTGAATTACACAGGAATTCGTATTGGCGAATTAATTTCTTTGAAAAAAGAAAATCTAAGACTTAATGAACAATATTTTGTTATTGTAAAAAGTAAAACGCAAAATGGTATTCGTAAAGTCCCAATTGCAGATAAAATCATGCCTTTTTTGAAATTTGGTTAAACAAAAACGATAGTGAATTTTTGTTTACTACAGAAGATAACAAACCTTTAGTATATAGCCACTATCGAGCTAAATACTTTGATCCAATCATGAAAGTACATGGATTAACTTATACTCCACATTGTTGTAGACACACTTTTATAAGTTTAATGGTACATTCTGGAGTGAATATTACTATAATCAAGCAAATTGTTGGTCATAAAAGGGTAATGACGATAACTGAAAGTGTTTATACTCATTTTACAAACAATGACTTGATAGATGCAGTAAATAAAATAGAATAGCCTAATTGCAGAAATTACAATAAACTATTAATTAGACTGCCTTTGATTAAAGTAGTAATTGACAATAAGTGAATGAATATTATTTTCAAAATATTGATTAAATAATGTTTCTAGAATTTCAAGTAAGTTTGTAACAGCAAAATAAAAATCTTTAATAATTTCTTCATTTAAAAATAACATATTTCCAACGATTAAGTTTTTGTATTTTTTATAGGATTTACTATTTAAAAAATTTTCATCAATAAATCCATTGTTGTGTATCACAACATTCCTGATTGAACAAATATCAAGTAATAGATTAAAACTATTGTCATTTATAAGTTCTTTCAAATTTATATTTAAAGCTTTTTTGTAATGATTATTTGCTTTTTGAATATTCATAAAATCATTACCAGTGTATTTGTCTAAAACATTCAAGAAATATTTATTTTCCATTAAATTATAGTTTAATTTAACTAGTAAGTAGAAAAAATCTCTTAAACTTACTTCAATAATAGAAGTTAACTCAACTATTTCTAGATGATACATATCGAAAGTAAGAGTTTCATCATCATATTCTTCATTATTCTTTTTCATAAAATCTAAAGCGATTCTATTTTGAGTAAATATTCTTATAAATCGGCTTAAATTAATTAAAGAATTATGATACACACTTTTTTTACCACAATTTGTACAATATTTATATTTTTGAATTTCTTTTATTTTTTCGGTAGATATAGTTAAATTAATTTTTCCGCAGAAAGGGCACATAGATTGAATTAACTTTATTTTTTGTTTTCGCATATTTGTAAAAAAAGTGTTTTTATTTTTAGGATTTATTTTGTTATTTTTACAATAATTGAGATAGTAAGAATAATATAAGTTTTCCATAAATATTTTTTGATTTGAATTGAATTTATTTAAAAAATTCTCATCAACAATATGGTAGATTGAATTATTTGTAATTTCTTTCATGTTTCGCCTCCTCATTGAAATATAAATATATCTTAGCATGTTAAATAATTACAGTGAACAATTTTTAGTTAATATAATAATTAATATTTTTGAATTAAAAGCTTTGTAACAAATATATAGTTAAACATATATAGAATTTATAAAGGTGAGACAAAGTAGCATAAAGAAACAATACGTGATTATAAATCAAAAAAGCCCGATAAAATCAGGCTTTCAACACTACTACAATTCTCCGTAAAATACCAAAACGTTAATTTTTGGGAATACTCAAAACAATTCAAAGAAACTCAAATCAGCAAAAGCCCCTATTTATCGGCTAAAACTTGATTTGAGTTTTTTTGTGCTTTGGTGAGTTGTTGATGTTAAGTAATGAGAAAAAAAGTTAGATTAAAGTATTAATAATATTTATTTAAGAATAAATTATGACATAGTTTAATAATTTTCAGTGTTATTCATGTTGCACGAAATATCGCATTTAACTATAATAAAATATATTATATGAGAAGGGAGTAGATTTTCTTGGAATGGTTGATCTCAGCTAATCATAATAAATATGATCATTTAAGAGCGTTTAACGAATTACCATATATTGATTGGAAGCAAAATGCTAATTATTCTGTAGGAGATAAAGTGTTTATTTACTCTACTAAACCAATAAGTGCTATCGAATTTTTGGTTGAAGTTATTGAGACTAATATCACAGGTGATCATGTTATAGACGATAAGATTTATTGGACTGATATGAATGAATATGAAAATGGGAGAAAGCATTCAAGGTATGCACGTTTTAAACTTATTGAACGTTTTGATAAAAATAAAATAACGATAGAAGATTTACATAACAATGGACTTGTGGGAAATATACAAGGACCAAGAAAACTATATGATGAAATAGGAAATATTTTAGAATTTGGTCAATATATTCACAACCGGCTTAATGAACTTGAAGAGAATAAAGAACGTGTTAAAGTAGTGAAACAAAACAATCAGTTAGATGATATGTTGAAAACAGTTATAACTGATATGACCATTGATTCATCAAAAATATATTCATATTCAGAAGATTTAAAGCCTAAACCAAAATTGGTTGAAAATAGATTTAATAAAGTATATAGAAGAAATAAAATAGTTGCTATTAATGCATTAGGTATTGCTAATTTTTCATGTGAAATTGATAAAAATCATAAGACTTTTAATCGTAAGAAAGATGGCGTCCCTTATACTGAACCTCATCATTTGATACCAATGGCTTATCAAGATAAATTTGAATATTCTATTGATATAGAAGAAAACATAGTATCGTTATGTAGTAATTGTCATAATGAAATTCATTATGGCGAAAATGCCAGAAATTTAATAGAAAAATTATATTATGAAAGAAAGAGCTTGTTGGAAAAAAAGAATATCTACATTTCTTTAGAAGAATTATTATCTTTTTACGGCTTATAAAAAAGATTTAATGGTGTATGCAAATTGCCTAGAAGATTCAAACGACATATATTGCTATCAGGGTTCATTAATTTTCGGTTGTCTTGTTTAAAAAAATCTTGTATCAATGAAAATGTTACTTAATCTTATTGTTCATAATAATATTTAGTCATGTTTAATGTTGTTTTGAGATGTTTTAACAATGTAACAAGTAAGCAACAAAAAGACTTTAAAACCCTTATTTTATAAGGTTTCGGAGTTCTCAAAACGTTAATTTATACGTTTATTCAGAGAAATTCAAAAAACTCAAATCGATATTTCAATTTGGGTTTTTTTGTAAAATGAAAATGAGTACAATGTTTACTATGCTTTGAAATGAACTTGCATATTAAAATATGTAATGCTCTAATTTGATCGCAAATTAGAGAACAATTGCATCAAAACGAAAAGGTAAGGATGAGAGAGATCCTTACCTTTTCTAACTTTTAGAGTTAGTTGTTTTGAAAAACAAAGCATTTATGAATATAATATAATTCAATACCTTTGTGCGAATTTAGTTTTATTATTTTCCAGCTACGCAACCACTATCAACAGGAAGTACAACACCGTTTATAAAAGATGATGCATCTTCACATAAGAATACTGCAGCATTAGCAATATCTTCTGGCTTTCCTAAATGACCACTTGGATTTGATTCTTCTGCTTGTTTATAAGCATCGGGAGCGATTTCTTTGAGTGAATTTACTAATTCAGTTTCGATAGTTCCTGGTGCGATAGCATTAATAGTAATATTAGATGTTGCGTAATCAAGAGCAGCTGCTTTTGTAACACCCACAACACCATGCTTAGCTGCACAATAAACTGAGTTTCCTTTGATTCCTAATAATCCAGCACCAGATGTCGTATTGATAATACGCCCAAAACCATTTTCTTTCATTATTTTTATTTCTTCAATCATACAATTTGTAACAGCAATTAAACAAATTCCAATTACTTTATTAACTTCTTCACTGGTACATTCATCAAGTGGCTTTGCTGGAATACCAAATCCTGCATTATTCATAGCATAATCTAATTTTCCAAATTGTTCTTTTATCCATACATAGGCATTTTTGATTTCATCAATATCAAATAAATTTACATGTTTATAAACAACCTTTTTTCCTTGATCACATAATTCTTTTGCTAAAGTTTCTCCTTTATCATCCTGAACATCAAAAATAATAACTTGGCAACCTCTATCAGCAAACATACGAACCATACCTTTTCCAATTCCACTTGCTCCACCAGTAACTAATACAACACGATTTTCCATTTTTCTACCTCCAAATATTTGATTATATATAAATTATAATTTATGGAGTAACTCTATAGTCAAGGATGGCTTATTTATCTAATTTAGGTACATTATCTTCTAAAAATACACAAAATTGAAGAAATAAATCTTGTATGATATAATTTTATATCAATAAAACATTGGACTAACTTTAATGTTAAGGAGATCATATTATGAAAATTAGTGAAGCTGCTAAATTGTTAGGCATATCTACAGATACAATACGTTATTATGAAAAAGAAGGAGTGATTTATCCAAAAAGAATAAGTCAAAACAACTATCGTGATTTAGATAATAAAGATGTTATTTCATTATTAGCATGTTTATATAATCGAAAGATAGAGTATTCTATGAAAGAATCAGTAGAGTATGTTGAAGGTATACCTGTTTCTAAAGTAACGGATATTTTAAATAATAAAATTTATGAATTAGAATCAGAAGTAAAGGAAACTAAAAATCTTATAGATTATTTAACAACTTTAAAGGTTGAGTCAGAAACAGATTTTTATAATATTGGGAACTATTGGATCACTGTTGAACCTAAATGTTATTTATTACCTTATGCGAAAATTTCTCAATCAGAATTTTGTTTTACTAAAGATGATCCAAGATATTATGCAAAATTATTTGAATATCTCCCATTCATTAGTCAAGCACAAGTAACAGATGTAAAACAATATGATTCTTCACAAAGTGTAACAGAGTGGTTTTTTGTGATACCCGAAATTATTTATAATCAACTTCCTCAAGAATTTTTAAAAGATGCAAGAGTTATGCCAAGACAACATTGTTTAAATACAGTTGTTATTAATGAGAACTGGGAATATCCAAATACTGAGATTTTTAAAGATCTATCGATTTATTTAAAAAAACGTAATATTAAATCTTGTGGAATTGCGACAGCAACTTATCCAAATTACTATTTTCAAGAGAACGGTAAAAAAGTACGTTATGCAAAAGTTAAAGTACCTATAGAATTGAAATAAATAGTTGAATAGAGAATATGAAAAATATGTAGACTTTATAAAAGTGTGCATATTTCTTTTTTTGTTTTATAATATGAATATATTTAGAAAAGGAGAAATTTTATGAAAAAGAAATATGAGGTTCTTTTTTATATTGATAAATTATCTACAAAAAAAGATCAAAACGATCCCTCTAAAATGGTGTTTTCAACAAAAGAATTAGCAAGTCATTTAAATATTCAACGTTCTAATTTATCAGCTATTTTGAATGAATTAGTTAGAGAAAATAAATTAGAAAAAATAGCTGGGAGACCGGTACTTTATAAAATACATAATAAATTAGATGAAGACGATTCTATATTTAATCAACTAATAGGATTTAATGGAAGCCTTGCTAAGTCTATTCAAGATATTAAATCAACACTTTTATATCCTGGTAAAAAAACGGTTATTTTATTGTCAGGGGAAAGTGGTACAGGTAAAAGTTTACTTGCTAAAAAAATATATGAATTTTCTAAAGAAAAAGGCCTAATTAATGAAAATGGTCAATTAGTGAAACTAAATTGTAAATACTTTATGAATGATGAAACTATGATTAAGAATTTATTTATTGATTATGGAAAAGCTGCTTTAGAAAAGGCGAAAAACGGAATGGTTTATTTTGATAATGTTCATTTAATACCAGAAAAATATAAATCAATTATATATGATTTAATTGAAATGAGTTCACTAAAAGAAAATAACTTTATGGTTGTTTTGTCATCGGATTGCTTTAATGAAAATGATTTAAAAAGTAATGCTCTCGATAATATATCAATAAAAATTGATTTGCCTTCTTTAGATAAAAGAGGATTGGTTGAAAGGATGGAATTAGTTCAGGGATGTTTTAAAAAAGAAGCAAGAAAAATAGATAAGTCGATTGTTATAGAACCTGAAACATTAGAATGCTTATTACTTTATCATTGTAAAAATAATATAAAACAACTTGTAAACGATATTTCTAGTGCATGTTCACATGCTTTTTTGAAAAATTTAGATAATAATTCAAATGTCTATGTCTATCTTGATGATTTTCCAATCTATGTAAAAAAAGGCTTTATTTTTTATAAAGAAAAATCGACAGAGATAAATAGACTTATTTCACATGATTTTTTATATTATTATTCAAAAGATTCTATTGAAAAAATAAAAATAAAGGAAAGTACTTCTGCTGTTTATGAACATCTTGAAAAACAAGATACATCATTAGTTGATAAATCCCTTTTGTTAAAAAATAAATACAATCAATTAATATCAAGTTATAGACAATACATTGATAAAGAGAAAATAAATGAATTGAATATTAGTAAATATATTCCACAAGAAATTATAAATATTGTAAAAGAATTCTTAGATAGTTCATCACAAAAATTAAAACGAGTTTTCCCGCAAGAAGTCTTTATTGTTTTATCTCTTCATTTAACAAAAATAATAAATAATAAGCAAAATGAACAAATTAATTTTGATTTAAATCAAATAGTAAATAAATATCAAGAAGAATATATACTAAGTTTAAAATTAATAGAACATTTAGAAAAGAAATATAAAATAGATATACCGTTAGATGAAGCAATAACTATTGTTTTGATTTTACTTTTGAATCAATTAAAAGAAAGCGAAAATAAACCTGTATTGTTAATTGCTATGCATGGAAAAAATGTAGCAAGTTCGCTTACTGGTGTTGTTAAACAAATGTCAAATAGTGATAGTGTTTATTCATATGATCTTTTATTAGAAAAGAAAATGCAAATGGCTTATGAAGAAATGAAATCATTGATTGAAAAAATTAATAGAGGTAAAGGTGTATTACTTATCTATGACATGGGTTCTGTAAAAATTATGGGTAAATTGATTTCTAAAGAAACAGGTATAGATATCCGCTTTATTGCTGCACCTTCCACAATGATTGCTTTAGAAACCGTAAAAAAGATGAGCAGCAATGATGATTTAGATGATATTATGTCTGAATTAGAACAAAGTTATCAACATTATTTTCCATCAATTGTTGAAAACTATCATCGACAAAAAAAGAAAAATGTTATTATCACTTTATGTATGAATGGCGAAGGTGGTGCTATACAAATAAAAAAATACCTAGAAGATTCATTAGAATTACAAGATATTGATATTGTTCCATTATCAATGAATAATCATAAAGAATTATTGTTTAAAATTAATGAATTGAGAAAATCGTATAATATTTTATGTACAATGGGATCATTTGATCCTCAATTATATGGCATTAAATTTATATCTGTAACTCAATTATTTAATACACCATTAGATAAATTATCACTATTAATTTCAAGTTCTAATCAAGACATTGTCATTAAAAAGAAAATAAAATATTCATTAATATTTAAAAATATTGAAAAACAAGTACCGAATATTGATATTGATATTTTGAAAAAAGTATTACCAGAATTTATTCAAGAATTAGATTGTCAATATCAATTATCCTATGATAAAAAGATAGGTCTTATTATGCATCTTAGTGGTGTTATCTGTAGCTTGGTTAATAATGCACCGATTCCTAAAAAATATAATTATAAAAATATAATTTCAACACATAAAAAAACATACGAATATTTATATGATTTAGTAGAAATGATAGAAGAACCTTTTCATATTCAATTTTCTGATTCTGATATTGCAAGTTTAATTACGATTATTAAAGAAATTTAATACTTATTTTAATAGCTTATTGTAAAGTAAGCTATTTTTTATTTATTAGTGTATAAAGTGTATAAAAAATATTTAAGAGTAATAAAAAGATAAATAATTTTATTGCTTGTAAATAAACAGTTTAACGAAGAAAATAAATGATAAAGAAGAAAAAGTGTATAAATTAAAAAAATAGTGTATAAATGAAAGGAAAAGAGATAAAATATGCTATTTGAATAAAAAGCGGTTACATTTTATACTACAGTTGCTAAGTAAAAAGGAACAAATGATCGATCAAATATTCAATTTACTTGATATTAGCAAATTTAAAGAGAGGGAAGATTTATGAAAATATTATTAATGTGTGCTAATGGTTTATCAACTGGTATTTTAATGAATAAGATGAATCAATGGGCAGAACAAAATAACGAAGATTTAGAAGTTAAAGCAATTCCAATTGATGATTATTTAAGTGTTTATAAAGATTATGATGTCTTATTAGTGGGACCACAAATGAGATATAAAATTAAAGATGTTCAAAAAGCAGTAACTGATCGACCTTCAGCTGTTATTAATCCTTCAGATTATGCTTTAGGGAATGTTGAAAATATTATAAAAGAAGTAAAAAGAATGATAAAGGAGGGGAAGTAAATGGATAAGTTTATGCACTTTGTTGAAGATAAAATGTCTCCAATCGCTGATAAGTTAGGTGAACAAAGACATTTATCTGCAATGCAAAAAGGTTTTATGACAGTATTACCATTAATCTTTGTTGGGGCAGTATTTATGGTTATTGCCAATCCACCAGTAACTGCAGACATGGTTAAATCTGGTGGTGTTTGGTCAATTTTTTCTGGATGGTTTAATTTTGCTACTAAGTATAAAATGGCTATTTTAGTTCCATACAATATGTCAATGGGATTATTAGCATTAGCAGTTACCTTTGTTATTGCTGATAATTTAGCAACTTCATATTCAATGAAAGGTATTACTAATGGTTTAACTGCACTTGTTGTTTTTCTATTAGTTGCAGCACCAGCAAATTATTTAGCTTTAGCGGATGGAACAACTCCATTATTAATGAATTGTACATATTTAGGTGCACAAGGATTATTTACTGCTATTATTGTTGCTTTATTAACAGTAGAAATCACAAGATTTTGTGAAATACACAATATTACAATTCGTTTACCAGAAATTTGTCCTCCAGCATTAACAAATTCTTTTAGAACTATTGTACCTATGGTTATCAATGTTTCTATATTCTATATTTTAAGTTTATTAAGTAGTAATTATTTAGGAATGTCAATTCCAGCGCTTATTGAAAAAGTTTTAGCAACACCAGTTGCAGCAGTTAACTCTGTTCCTGGTTCAATATTCTTATGTGCATTTATGTTGTTATTATGGTGTTGTGGAGTGCATGGACAAATGGTTACCATGGCACTTACTGCTCCAATTACAACAGCAGCTTTTACAGCAAATGCAGCATTAGTTGCAAAAGGACAAGCACCAATTTTTCATCCTATCTTTATGACATTAGGTATTGGTTTTTTAGGAGGAACAGGAAATACTCTTGGACTATGTATTTTATCTTGTTGGAAAGCAAAATCACAACAATTAAAAGCTTTTGGGAAAGCGACAATTGTGCCTAGTATTTTTAGAATTTCAGAACCAGCATTATTTGGAGCACCAATTATGTTTAACCCTGTATTAATGCTTCCTTTTATTGTTAATGGATTAATCGTATCTATTCTTTATTGGTTAGCATGTTCATTTGGTTTATTGACAGCACCTTATTTATTAATTAGTGGGACTTATCCTGTTTTCCTAAGTCTATTTGTTTATTGTTTAGACTGGAGAGTGTTTATTTTTATTGCTTTAATGATTCTATTAACATTAGCTATTTGGTATCCATTCTTTGTAGCTTATGATCATTCTTTATGCAAGAAAGAAGAAGCTGCAAAATTAGCTGAGGAGGAAGCATAAAGTGAGAACCTTACCAAAAGATTTCTTATGGGGTGGAGCAATAGCTGCTAATCAAGTAGAAGGTGGCTATAATGAAGATGGTAGAGGTCTTGCTAACATGGATGTAGTTCCAAATGGAAAAAATCGTTTTCAATATATGTTTGGAAATGTACAAGATTTATCTTTTAAAGAAGATGAAAAATATCCGGTTTTAAATGGGATAGATTTCTATCATCGTTATAAAGAAGATATTGCATTATTTGCGGAAATGGGATTTAAGGTTTTAAGATTATCTATTTCATGGTCAAGAATATTTCCTCGAGGGGATGAAGAAAGACCGAATGAAAAAGGATTACAATTTTATGATGATGTTTTTAAAGAATTAAAAAAATATCACATTGAACCTTTAGTAACGATTTCTCATTACGATTTTCCACTTTATTTAGTAAAAGAATATGGTGGTTTTAAAAGTAGAAAAATGGTTGATTTCTATAAGAAATATGCAACAGTTTTATTTAAAAGATATAAAGGTATTGTACATTATTGGCTTACCTTTAATGAAATTAATGATACATTAATTTTGCCTTATTTATCAGCAGGTGTTGTTATTGATCCAAATGAAGATAAAGAACAACAGTTATATAATGCAGCTCATCATATTTTATTAGCAAGTGCGTGGGCAGTAAAAATTGGTCATGAAATTGATCCAACAAATAAAATTGGGAATATGTTTGCAGGAGGTACATGGTATCCATATACATGTCATCCTCAAGATGTATTTGCAACAATTACAAAAAATAGAGATGCATTCTTTTTCTGTGATGTACAGGCGAGAGGGTACTATCCATCATATAAATTAAGAGAATTAGAAAGAAAAGGAATAACTATTCCATTTGAAGATGATGATAAAGAAATTCTTAAAAATAATACGATTGATTTTCTTTCATTTTCATATTATGCAACACATGTTGTTAGTGGTGACGAAAAACTCAATGAAGAGATTAAAAATAATCCCCTTGCTACTTTAAAAAATCCGTACTTAGGTGAAATTTTATATAAAAGACAAGATGATCCAATGGGTTTACGTAATACATTGAATATGTATTATGATCGTTATCAAAAACCATTATTTATTGTTGAAAATGGTACAGGAACAAATGAAGTATATGTCGAAGGTAAAGGAATCAATGATGAAAGACATATTGAGTATTATCGAGAACATATTAAAGCATTAAAGGATGCTGTTATTATAGATGGCGTTGATTTAATGGGATATACAACATGGGGATGCATTGATTTATTAAGTGCTTCATCTTGTCAAATGTCAAAAAGATATGGATTTATTTATGTAGATTTAGATGATGAAGGCCATGGAACGATGAATAGATATCGAAAAAAATCGTTTTATTGGTATAAAAAAGTCATTGAAACAAATGGCGAAGATCTAGATTAGTTTTATAATTTTTCTTCCTTAATAATATATAAAACTGAATAATAGAGGATATCATACGAATAAGTATGATATTTTCTTTATATAAAAGCATTTAATTTACAGGATAAGTTTTAAATAGTATATTTGAGTAGCTTTTGTAACGAAACTTGTATGCAACAAAATCATCTAAATACCCTCATTTTATAAGGAATTGGAGTTCTCAAAACGTTAGTAATAACTTTTATGAGATATCTAGAGAAGTATTTGAACTTTGTAAAAAGTTTGAATACTTCTTTTTCTTTTATAATGACGTTATAATATGATTGTATAAAAGAGGTGTATTTATAATGAAAATCAAACAACAAAAACAAGTAAAATCATATTTAATCGAAGAATTTGGTCCAAATAAAGGAAATGAAATATTTGATAAACAAGAAAAAGAACTTTATAAAATTATTAAAAAAACAAAAGATAAAACAGAAAATCAAATGAAAACACTTATTCAAACAATTCTACCACGAATTGCTTTATATAAAGTCTTATTGAACGAAGAATTTTCAAAAGAAGATGTCTATCAATATATGAGAAAATATATGATTGATAAAATTGCAGCCAAAAAACATGCATCTACAGCTAAAATGGAATTAGTGCCTGGGTTTTATAAAATTTATAGTTTTATTTTTTTAAAAATCATGCGTACAACAGATTTACAAGAAAACACTCAAAGCTATGGTAAAGATTATTATGATGTTACGATTACTAAATGTTTATGGCATACAGCATGCAAGGAAAATGGCTGTGAAGAGTTGTGTCATTTGTTTTGTGATGTGGATGATGTGACTTATGGTGGTTTAAAAAAGATTGGATTTACGCGTACAAAGACTTTAGGTTATGGTGGAGATTGTTGTAATTTTCATTTCTTTAAGAAATAGATGATGTGATTTTATGGATTTAAAAAATATTGAATTCATTGAAAAAAATAAACCAGCAATTGATGAAGATATTCATTTAGTAAATAATCAAATAAAGGGTATATTGCCAGATGTCTATAAAGAATTTTTAAAAATAACAAATGGTGCGGTATTAAATGGATATGTTTTTTATAGTACAAAAGAAATGATAGAAATGTACAAATGTCATGATTTTTCTAATAATATGCCAGAATATATAAGTATTGGTAATGATAATGGAGACTGGGAACTTGTTATAAAGGCAACAAAAGATGCTACATTGTGTGGCTTTTTAGATGCAGGATCAATTGGTATTTCTGATCCTGATGAATGGTTTGATTTTAGATTATGGATAAATGAGGGATGTAAGATGTTTGAAGAAGATGATAATAGTGATTTAGGGAAAGTATATATTATAAAATTACCAAAAGAAAAATTAAAATTTTTAGCTGAAACTAAAAGAATATTTTTTTTAAATATAAGTACAGGTCTTCTTTATAAAAAGGTCAATACTCTACCTTATGTAATAATGGAAGATATTTATATTTCAAAAGCGGATACATATATTGAACAAACATCTTTTCCAGAATGTTATGAATTTAGAAATGATTAAAAGAAGTATTTATATAAAAATCTAAATACTTCTTTTTCTTTTATAAAAAGAAGAGAATGTTTATAATATAAACAAAAATAAGAAGTTATGGAGGATTTATGAAAGTATTATGTTTTGGATCCGCTAATTTGGATCATGTATATAAAGTCAATCATTTTACAGTACCAGGAGAAACACAAGGATGTCTTGAATATACAGTTAAATGTGGTGGAAAAGGCGTTAATCAAGCAATTGCAATGTCTCTTGCAGGAAATGAAACGTATTTTGCAGGAATTATTGGAAATGATGGCACTCTATTAAAAGATGCGCTTGTAGGAAAGAATGTGAATATTGATTATTTAAAAATTTCAAATAAGCCAACAGGACATGCTATTATTGAAGTTGATCAAAGTGGTCAAAATCATATTCTTTTATATGGTGGAACAAATAAAGAGATTGATTTTGAATATATTGATGAGGTTTTATCTCATTTTTCAACGGGTGATGTGGTTGTTTTACAAAATGAAATCAATAATGTACCTTATATTATTGATCGCTGTTATGAAAAAGAAATGAAGATTTTTTTCAATGCAGCTCCTTATGATGAATCAATTCAAAATTATCCAATTGAAAAAGTAACATGGCTTGTAGTCAATGAGACAGAAAGTGCTGCTTTAAGCGGTGAAGAAAATTATGAAAAGATGCTACAAGTGTTAAAACAAAAATATCCACATACAAATATTCTTTTTACAATGGGAAAAGACGGAAGCAGAGTTTTAACAAACAATGAAGATGTCAAAGTAGAAGCAATGAAAGTTAATGCAATAGATACAACAGGTGCAGGAGATACTTATATTGGTTATTTTGTAAAAGGAATTCTTGAAGGATTCTCTTTAGTTGAATCAGCAAACTTAGCAACAAAAGCAAGTGCAATTGCGGTGACAAGATTTGGTGCAGTTGACTCAATTCCAAGTTATGATGAAGTAAAATAAAGAATGTTAATATGTGTTGCTTGAAGCAACAACTACTTTTATATAAGATGTGTTTATCTTAATAAAGGAGGATAGAGGAATGTTTGCTGAAAACCTAAAGAAAATAAGAAAAGATAAAGGTTATACGCAAGAAATACTCGCTGAAAAATTGAATGTTGTTAGACAGACTGTTAGTAAATGGGAAAAGGGACTTTCATTGCCTGATGTAGATATGCTTTCCAAAATAGCAAACGTATTAGAAACAGATGTGAATATTCTTCTTGATGGTCAAATTACAACAACAGATCAAAGTGAGATTGTTAAACAATTAGCTAAAATAAATGAACAACTAACAATAAAAAATAGACGTTATAAAAAAATAATGAAGACAATAGCTATCATTTTATTGATAATCGTTATTTTTGGTATTTTATTAGTCATCCTAAATATAGGAACTTTTATAAGTATTTCTAATAGTGAAACGACAACAACTGTAGAAACAATGATTAAAGAAGTAGTTAGATAAAAATTTAATACTTGTTTTTTTTTATAAATATGATATACTATATTTAACATTTAAGTTAAATGTTAAATGATAATGAGGTGATAAAGATGGCAATGCAAAATACGCTACATGCTTTAGCGGATCCAACAAGGCGAGAAATACTTAATTTATTGAAACAGTCAAGAATGTCTGCGGGTGATATTGTTAAGTATTTTTCAATTTCGGGAGCTGCTATTTCAAGACATCTATCGGTTTTAAAAGAAGCGGGTTTGATTCGAGATGAGCGAGAAGGAAAGTTTATTTATTATGAACTTAATGCAACAGTGCTTGAGGAAATTATGTTGTGGATCAGTGAGTTAAAAGGAGATACTAAAAATGATTAAACAAAATAAAAAAATGATAATATTAACATCTATTGTGACATTGCTTCCTATAGTTATTGGATTACTTTTATGGAATCAACTACCACAATTAATGGCTACACATTTTAATTTTAATGGTCAACCAAATGGTTATTCTTCTAAAACTTTTACCGTATTTGTCTTACCATTGATTTTACTGGTTATTCATCTTTTTTGTGTGATAGGAACAAGTATTGATCCAAAGTCTAAGAATATTAATAAGAAGATATTTTCAATCGTATTATGGATCAGTCCGTTGATTTCATTGCTTGTTTGTAGTTGTATATATGGTTATGCATTAGGTTATATCACAAATATTAGTTTTCTTACAGAATTGATGATAGGGGTATTGTTTATTGTTTTAGGTAATTATATACCAACAGTCAAACCAAATTATACAGTAGGAATTCGTACTTCGTGGGCATTAGATGATCCAGACAATTGGTATCATACACACCGTTTTGGTGGAAAATGCATGGTTATTGGTGGTATTCTTCTTATTGTTTTATCACCATTTATGAATTTATTTATTTTCTTTATTTTTGTTTTTATTCCGGTACTTTTGCCAATTATTTATTCGTATTTATATTTTCGAAAGAAAAGTGTTTAAAAGGAGTATTCTGGTTTTGTAAGAAGTTTAAATACTTCTTTTTCTTTTAGAGAAAGTTTATAATGTGGATAAATAAGAAATGAGGAAAGAAAATGAATTTATTTGATATGGATGAAGATATAAGAAAACTACCACTTGCCAGTAGAATGCGCCCTGTAAGTATAGATGAAATTGTAGGCCAACAACATATTATTGGAAAAGATAAATTACTCTATCGTGCTATTAAAGCAGATCGTTTGGGTTCTATTATTTTATATGGACCTCCAGGGGTTGGAAAAACAACGATTGCGAGAGTTATTGCTAATACAACAAATTCACATTTTTGTAAATTAAATGCGACGAGTGCAGGAATTAAAGATGTGGAAAAGATAATAGAAGAAGCTAAATTTAATCAAAATGCTTATCATAAAGGAACGATTTTATTTATCGATGAAATTCATCGTTTTAATAAAACACAACAAGATTATCTTCTTCCTTATGTAGAAGATGGTATTGTTATTCTCATTGGAGCTACTACCGAAAATCCATATTTTGAAGTCAATAATGCCTTACTTTCAAGATGCCGTATCTTTGAATTAAAACCTTTAGAAAAACAAGATCTAATCCGTTTAATTGATAGAACGCTTACTGATCAAAAACGTGGTTTAGGAAATGAAAAAATCATAATTGATGAAGATGCTAAAAACTTTTTAGCTGACATGGCTAGTGGTGATGCAAGAAGTGTTTTAAATGCCTTAGAACTTGCTTATCTTACTACAGATAAAAACAAAGAAGGAAAAATTCACATCAGTCTTGAAGTCGCAGAAGAATGTATTCAAAAAAAAGCAATTCGCTATGATAAAAGTGGCGGTAATCATTATGATGCGATTTCTGCTTTTATTGAATCTATGAAACATACAGAACCAGATGCAACTTTATATTATCTTGCTAGAATGTTGATTGCTGGAGAAGATGTCAAATATATTGCAAGAAGAATATGTGTATGTGCAAGTGAAGATATTGGTCTTGCTAATTCACAAGCTCTAGTTGTGGCTACAAATGCCTTTTTGGCAGTAGAAAGAATAGGAATGCCCGAAGCGGCTAAGATCTTAGCTCATGCAGCACTTTATGTTTGTTGTTCTCCTAAATCAGATACGGTATCTCGAGGAATCACACAGGCAATGGCAGATGCTAAGCAAACAACCAATGTACCTATCCCTCCTTTTTTACAAGATGCAAGTTATAAAAATGCCCAAAAGCTTGGTAGAGGTGTTGGTCTAGATAATATTCATGCTTTTAAAAATCATTATTCGGGTAAAAAATGTATGCCAAAAGAATTATCAAATAGACATTATTTTCAATTGACACAAATGGGAAATGAAAAGAGTATTCAAAAGTTTTTAGATTATTTACGTGAAAATAGAAATAATTAAATGAAAAAAAGTAAAGATGATTGGCAATCTTTACTTTTTAAATACTTTCTTTAAAGTTTCTACCAATTGGTAGAATTGTAGAATCTTTTAAAATCAATTCTTTTGCTTTGATTTCTTTAATAAAGTTTTTATTAATAACAAATGATTTATGAATTTGAATAAAATTATTAGAATCAATTTCTTTAATAAAAGAAGATAAGTTTTTTCTTTCAATAAAGTCACCATTATCATGATGAATAATAAGTTTATGATTCATTGATTCTACATACATGATTTGAGCAAGTCTTAATTCAAAAGACATTTGTTTGTTTTTATAATGATAAGTCTTAAATCTTGAAAATATTTGTTGATGAATGGTTTCTGATTTGGAATAAAGACTATTTTCTAAATCATCATTTTCAAAATATAAATGTACCCCTAAGGTTAAACATTCATTGAGTAAATGAAAATCTTTAGGACCAATAATGTAAATCAAAGTTTCTGGATATTTATTGATTTGATGGATTTTGTCTAAATCATTAAGTGAATTTATTTCAATAAAATAGATATCATCATAAGATGCTGGACTGAATTTTTCTAAATAGTAATCTTTTGCTGCAAAATATTTTTTGATTATCTCAAAATAATAATCTTGTACATGACAGGCGATACGAATCATTTTCTATCACCAGCTATCTTTTCTAAATAATAAGCTAAAGGCTCTTTTTTATCTAATTGATCAAGAATATGATAACGATCTTTAAAGATAATTCCTTTTTCTTTTAAAAATTCAATTGCATCTATTACTTCTTTTCTTTTCCTTGTAACAATGGGTTGAAAAGAAAAAGAAGATCCATCCTTCATTAATACTTTAAAAATAACATTATAACCATTAGTGCCATAAAAAAGCATCGGAACTGCTTCATAAGTAACTTGGATACACATGATTTTATCCAGCTTTATTTTCATTTGATAATCTATATTTCTTGTAAAAAGACTATGAAAAAAAGCACGGGATTTTTCTACTACACTATCATAAAAAGTGTATTTAAGATAATGTTCATCCACTTCCCAAATATTATTACAAAATGCCATACTAGGAAGAAAGATAAAGATAATCAAAAAAATAAGCATAAATCCACAAATATTCATTCCTGAAAATGGACTATAAATGATTAAAAAAACAGCCCAAAAAATAATGATGAATGAATAAATAAAACTTAATTTATAATGGGGTTTTCCTACTTTGTACTTCATACTATCCCTCCTTTAACTGTATTGTATCATAAGTTATTTAGTTAAAGATGTTGTTTGTGTCATTTCTAGGTTGTTGGTGCTACTTTTATTGTAAGGTGTGATGGAAAGTTTATGATGGAGTTAGGAGGTGGAAGCGATGAAAGTTTTTTCACTAGCTACGTTAACATTAAAAAGAAATAAAAAACAATATATGATTTATGGACTCACACTTATTTTTGCAATTGTCATTCATTTGATCTTTTCAGAATTTATCAACAATCCCTATTTAATAGAAGCAGATAGGGCTAGAGGAATAGATGATCCTCTTGGAGTGGATATACCATTATCAATGGGATTACCCTTTTTAATTATTTTATTTTGTTGGTTTATGATTATTTATGCCAGTCAATATAATTTCAAAAAAAAACATCAAGAATTTGGAATTTTATTTACTTGTGGTTTTAACTTGTTAGATTTTATTAAATATACACTTATTCAAATGGGAATCGTTTTTATCTTTGTTTTACCGATTTCATTTATTTTAGGTGTTCTTAGCTTATTTTTCATTCATTCAAAGATATATCCTTATCTACAAATCAATTATTCAATTTATACCATTATGCCAAGTACCTTTTTTACAACGATTTCAGCTTTATGTGTATTAGTTGTTATTGTGATCATCTTTTTAATAGGGCAACTTCATAAAAGTGATATTTATACTTTGATTAATGATGAAAATAAGGTACAAGCTATTCATTTTGTAAGTTTTAAAAAAATGATGATGTATTTACTTATTTATTTGATAGGATTTTGTTCAATTATAACGGTTGAAGGAAATTTAATAAATTATATTCCGCCAACAGCTTTAGGGGTGATAGGAATGTATGGTTTGTATAAGTATCTATTGCCACAACTCTTTTTAAAGAATAAAAAGAATTTAAAAGGAAAACAAATTTATATTTGTTTATCACATGTGGGATTGATGATTAAATCAACAGCTTCGTTAATTGGCTTACTTACATTACTGATAACAGTTTTATTACCTGTTTTAGCGTCACAAAATATTGAAAGTAATGAATTTGTGACAGGAATGATTAGTTATTTGTTTATTGTAGCGATGGTAATTATTTCTATTTTATATAAGATGAATATGGAAAAGAAAAATAAAATGAAAGAGTTTTCTATTTTAAATAAAGTAGGTTATGTTTATAGTGATTTAAAGAAGATGCTTTTGAAAGAAAATATCCTTTATTTTATTTGTGTTTTAGTAATTCCATTACCTTATTTAATTTTTATGGCGAGAGAGTTTATTTTAATGAATTCAACAATGTTATTTTTCTATAGTGGATTATTTATCTATTATGTAGTGACATTATTGATTTGTCTTTTATTAAATTATCATGCAGGGAAAATACAATTATTAAAAGGAGAGTAACAACTATGGAAACAGTTTTACAAGCAAAAAATATGACAAAGATTTATGGTATGGGAAGTAAACAACCATTTACAGCTTTAGAAAATATAGATTTAGAAATTAAAACAGGAGAGTTTATTGTTGTTATGGGACCGTCAGGTTCCGGTAAATCTACTTTAGTAAATAATATTTCAACAATAGATATTCCTACTAATGGGAGTTTGTATATTTTAAATCAAGAAGTGAAACAAATGTCTGAAAATCAATTAGGGAAATTTAGATATCAATATTTAGGTTTTATTTTTCAAAATTATAATTTATTAAATTCCTTAACAATTTATGAAAATATTATGATTCCTTTAAAACTCATTGGCGAAGATAAAAAAGTTATTGATGAAAAAGTCCATCAAATTACAAAAGAATTAGATATTGAATCACTACTCAATAAATATCCTCATGAATGTTCTGGTGGACAACAACAAAGAGTCGCTATTGCAAGAGCATTAATTGGAAATCCTAAAATCATTATTGCAGATGAACCAACAGGAAACTTAGATAGTCAAAATTCACATGAAATATTATCTATCTTTAAAAAGATGAATGAAAATCATATTACGATCATTATGGTAAGCCATGATCCATTGATTGCTTCTTATTCTTCAAGACTTCTTTATTTAAAAGATGGTAAAATTGAAAAAGAATTATTTAAAGGAGATAAGACTCAACAAGAATATTTTAAAGAAATTGTAAGCATTAATTCAAAAGAAATGCAAAAGATGTTGGACTAAGATATAATACCTGACTTTAGAAGTTCAAGACAAAAAAATGGTGCTAACTTCTAAAGATGGGGTTTTATAAGTTCATTAAGAATAATTTAAAAATAATATTGCTAATCCCAAAAGAAAGTGCTATCATAAAACTTGTAATTAGGATGGTAATTGTTTAGTCAAGCTTAACCTATTTACACACAAGAGTATTTTTGTGTGTAAATAGGTTTTTATTTTTATGGAGGGATACAGATGATTATTAAAAGAATATTAACAAATAATGCAGTTGTAATTGATGATGTAAATCAACAAGAGAAGATTGTATGCGGAAAGGGAATAGCTTTTAAGAAACGCCCTGGAATGGAAATTGATGAAGCCTCTATAAATCAAACGTTCATATTAGATGGTGGAGGAGAATACTCGCGTTTTGAACAACTTTTGAAAGATGTTCCGCTGGAATATTTAGAATTATCAAGTGAAATAATAAATATGGCAAAATTGGAATTTGCCAAAAATTTTAAAGATAATGTCATTATTACTCTAAGTGATCACCTATATGTTGCTATTAAAAGATGTAAAGAGGGAGGTATTATTTCTAATCCGTTACTATGGGATATTAAGAATTTCTATGAAATAGAATATGATATTGGCTTACGAGCTTTAGAATTAATAAAAAAGAAGTTTAATATACAATTGCCGGATGATGAAGCAGGATTTATAGCATTACATATTGTGAATGTAGAATTAGATGAAGATAACATGGATCATATTTTTCAAGTAACAAAGGTTATTCAGGAAATATCAACAATTGTTAAATATCATTTTCATACAGAGTTTGATACATCGAATGCGTATTATTACCGCTTTATCACACATCTAAAATTCTTTGCGTTGAGATTATTAAAGAATAATCAATTTAATGAAGAAGAGGAAAATGAGTTATTAGATGTGGTTAAAGATAAATATTGTGCCAGTTATGAATGTGTATTAAAAATTAGGGATTTCTTAAAAAGAAAGTATAAATATACATTACATGAAGATGAAATTGTATATTTAACAATACATGTTCATAGAGTTGTACATAAGACAAAAAAGGAGTGATAAAGAAAAAAATGAAAATAAATATTTAGGCAGGATGGTAACATTAAGTTGGCTTAACCTCAATTCATATCAACTATATGATAAGAGATGGAGGTAAAAAAATGGTTAAATATGAAGAATTAGTAAATTTTATTATCAAAAATATTGGTGGAAAGGAAAATGTTATTTCTTTGACACATTGTGTTACGAGATTGCGTTTTCAATTGAAAGATGAATCAAAAGCAAATGATGAAGTTTTAAAAGCAAATGATGGAATTATTACAGTTATGCATACCGCTGGACAATATCAAATTGTTATAGGTAATCATGTTGGAGATGTATATGAAACAATTTTACCTAAGTTAGGATTAAGCGGAGAAGTTGTAGAAACAAAAAATAAAACAAGTATAAAAGATAAATTTGTTGATTTAGTAAGTTCTATTTTTATGCCTGCTATTGGAATGCTATGTGCATGTGGAATGATTAAAGGACTTAATACAATTTTAAGCTTTGCGGGTATCTATAGTAGTACAAGTGGATTATATACATTAATTGATGCGATTGGAGACAGTATTTTTTATTTCTTTCCAGTTATTATAGGGTATACTTCTGCGAAGAAGTTCAAACTTACGCCGTTTGTGGGAATGGTTATCGGATTGGCACTATGTTATCCAACAATCAATGGAGCAGATTTATCAATCGTTGGCATTCAAATGAATGTAAGTTATACTTCAACGGTTTTACCAGTTATTCTAACTGTAGCTGTTGCTGCTCCAATGGAAAGATTGTTAAATAAATATATTCCAGATGTTGTTAAATCTTTTTTAACACCTATGATTGTTATTTTATTAAGTACAATATTAGGATATATGATTATTGGACCTGTTGCTAATACTGTAGCTGGTTGGCTAAGTGATGGAGTTTTAAGTCTTTACTCAATTAGTCCAGTTTTAGCAGGTATCGTTTTTGGTGGGTTATGGCAAGTATTTGTAGTATTTGGTGTACATATAACATTTATTGTTTTAGCTATTATGAATTTAGCAGCTGGACATCCGGATCCTATTCTTTCTTTACAAGCATTCGTTGCATTTTCACAAACAGCAGTAGTACTTGCAATATTTTTAAAAACTAAACAAAAAAAATTAAAATCTATTTGTTTCCCAGCAATTATTTCTGGAGTGTTTGGTGTTACTGAACCAGCAATTTATGGAATTACATTACAAAGATTACCAATGTTTGTTATTTCTTGTATTGGTGGTTCATTATCTGGAGCTTATGCAGCTTTTGCTGGTCTAAAATATCAACAAATGGCAGGAATGGGAATATTTGAAATGCCTGCAATGTTTCCACAAAATGGTACAGGAGCAGCAATGTTCCAATGTGTAATTGCATCTGCATTTGCGATTATTCCAACATTTATTGCAGCATATGTATTTTATAGAGATGATCATAAAGAAGATAATGTAACAGAAAGTTTAAGTGAAGAAGTAAATCAACCGATAGAAGGAAAAATTATACCATTAAATCAAGTAGAAGATGATGCGTTTTCACAAGAAGTATTAGGAAAAGGAATTGCCATTATTCCTTCTGAAGGGAAAGTATATGCACCGTTTGATGGTACTGTAATAACATTATTTCCAACAAAACATGCTATAGGAATTGTAAGTGATAATGGGTGTGAAGTGCTTATTCATATTGGAATGAATACAGTGCAATTAAACGGAAAATATTTTACATCTCATGTTCAACAAGGTGATAAGGTAAAAAAAGGACAATTACTTGTAGAATTTGATATAGATCATATTTTACAAGAAGGATATAACTTAGAAACACCTGTTATTATCACAAATACAAAAGATTATTCCAATATTAATACAAACACAAATAAAGATAATGTTGTATTAGTAGCGGAAGCTTAGAGGTGATGGTAAATGTTGAATAAAGATTTTTTATGGGGTGGTTCAACAGCGGCTAATCAAATAGAAGGTGGATATGATGAAGGAAATAAAGGAGATTGTATCTCAGATCATTTGACAGGAGGAACATTAGAAACAAGACGATGTTTTACAAAAAGGATAGATCCTCAAAAGAATTATCCTAGTCACGAAGCTGTTGATTTTTATCATCATTATAAAGAAGATATTGCTTTGTTTGCACAAATGGGCTTCAAAGTATTTAGAATGTCAATTGCATGGTCAAGAATATATCCAACAGGTGAAGAAAATGAACCTAATGAGGAAGGATTAAAATTTTATGATGATGTTTTTGATGAATGTTTGAAATATGGGATAGAACCACTGGTAACACTTCATCATTTTGATATGCCTTACTTATTAGTAGAAAAATATCAAGGTTTTTTAAATAGAAAGGTTATAGATTTATTTGTAAAGTATGCAACAACGGTATTTGAAAGATATAAAAATAAAGTAAAATACTGGTTAACTTTTAATGAAATAAATTTTGCATGCATACCAATGGGAAATCTAGAAGTTTTAGGAATTTATCATGAGAAGACCAAAGACTATACGGAACCTTATGATAATTTACAAGATCGTTATCAAGCTTTACATCATGTTTTTTTAGCTAGTGCTAAAGCTGTTCGGGTAGGGCATAAAATTAATAAGAATTTTAAAATAGGATGTATGATTGCTCATGTAACACTTTATCCGTATAGTTGTCATCCTCAAGATATGTTACTAGCTCAAAAGACGGATCATTTATTTAATGATTTTTGTGGAGATGTACAAGTTAGAGGGTATTATCCTTACTACATCAAAGAATATTTTAAAGAAAATAAAATTCATATTATTAAGGAAGAAAATGACGATGTGCTTTTAAAAAAAGGATGTGTTGATTTTTATTCATTTTCTTATTACATGTCTAATTGTATTTCTTGTCAAGAAGGACTGGAAACATCAATGGGTAATTTATTAGGTGGTGTTACGAACCCTTATTTAAAATCAAGTGAATGGGGATGGCAAATAGATCCAGAGGGGTTAAGATATACGCTTAACAAATTGTATGATCGCTATCAAATACCGTTGATGATTGTTGAAAATGGAATAGGTGCTGTTGATGTTAAAGATGCAAATAATTTAATACATGATACCTATAGAGTAGAATATATAAAAAAACATATAGAGCAAATGAAACGTGCTGTAGATGATGGTGTTGATTTAAAAGGATATATGATGTGGTCGCCTATTGATATTATTTCATCAAGTACGGGTGAAATGAAAAAACGCTATGGATTAATTTATATTGATAGAGATGATTATGGAAATGGTGATTTTTCACGGTATCCTAAAGATTCTTTTTATTGGTATAAAAAGGTTATTGACACTAATGGAGAAATCTTATAAATACAAAATGAATTTATTTTTGAAATAAAAGATAATTTTAAAATATAAATAAAAAGTATCTATACTTTTAAACTTGTTTGTATAATTTATACAAACAAGTTTTTTTATGAAAAACTTGATTTTTATTAAAGGACAGGTGTAAGCTTTTGGAGAATGAATAATAAAGGATGAAGGAAAATGAATGTTAATGAAATAAGAGAAAAAAGTAGAAGTGTTATTGGACCTTATTGTAAGTCATGTCCAGTATGTAATGGAAAAGCTTGTTCGAATAAAATACCTGGACCAGGCTCTAAAGGAACAGGAACAGTAGCTATTAAAAATTATGAGGCTTGGCAAAAGATAGAAGTTAAAATGGATACTCTTGCTGAAAATAAAGAAATTGATACAACTTTTGAAATGTTTGGAAAAACATTTAAGTATCCTATTTTTGCTGGACCAGTAGGAGCAGTAAGTCAACATTATAGTGATTTATATAATGATAATACGTTTAATGAAATTTATGTACGTGCTTGTGCAAAAAGTGGGATTGCTGCTTTTACAGGGGATGGTTTAAATGAAGAAATCATGGTGCATGCAACACATTATATTAAAGAAAATAATGGCATTGGTGTTCCAACGATTAAACCTTGGGATAAAGAAACATGTTTTAAAAAATTAGAGTTGGCAAAAGCTTCAAAGGCTTTTGCGATAGCAATGGATGTTGATGCTGCCGGACTTCCTTTTTTACAAGGAAGAATACCTCCAGCAGGTAGAAAAAGTGTTGCTGAACTTAAAAAAATCATTGATTATGCCAAAGTTCCTTTTATTGTTAAAGGAATTATGTCAGTTGAAGGAGCGCAAAAAGCGATTAATGCAGGTGCTCAAGGGATTGTTGTTTCCAATCATGGAGGAAGAGTTTTAGATGGGACTCCTGCAACAGCTTCTGTTTTAGAAGAAATTGCTGATCAATTTAAAGGACAAGTTAAAATTATTGTTGATGGTGGTATTCGTAGTGGTTTAGATGTTTTTAAAGCCCTTGCTTTAGGTGCGGATGCAGTCATTATAGCAAGACCATTTGTTAATATGATTTATGGTAATGGTGAACAAGGTGTAGAAGCATATGTCCAACAATTAGGTCAAGAATTAGAAAATACGATGATGATGACAGGTGTTTCTTCTTTAAAAGAAATTTCTAAAAAGAATATTTATAAATAGAAGTCTTTGTGAAAAACTATAGACTTCTTTTTTATTATAATAATAATTGTTGTTTATGAATTATTATCGTGATAATATATAGATATGAATTATTATCATAATAATAAGGAAATGAGGAAGAAAAAAGTATGTACAAAAGTTTAGAACCTTATGCAAAGCTAGTTTATTTTTTAAGTGCTGCATTAGGTGACAATTGTGAAATAGCTTTACATGATTTAACATCTAAAGATCAAGAAATCGTAGCTATTTCAAATAACCCAATTTCAGGAAGAGAAGTTGGTGCGAAGTTATCAAATTTATCATTACATTATTTAGAAGAAAAACAATATTTAAATCATGATTATGTTATGAACTATAAAACAGTAGGAAATGATGGTAAATTAATGAGAGCGGCAACTTATTTTATTAAAGAAGAAGGCCGTGAAATGCCAGTTGGTATGTTATGTATTAATGTTAATATTTCTGATTTAGAATATTTAACTTCTACAATTAAAAAGATTTTGGGAATTAAAGAAGAAAAAGATATCGAATTTAAAATGGATAACCCAGTTGAAATCTTATCATCACCATTAGATGAAATGATTGATATGTATATTAAAGAATGTTTAGAAAAGATGGGATTCCCAAGTTATTTCTTAGCTGAAAGATTAAATGTTGATGAAAAGATCAAGGTTGTAAAATATTTACAAGAAAAAGGGACATTTAAGGTAAAAGGTGCTATTGTATTAGTGGCTGAAAAATTAGCGGTATCTGAACCAACTGTATATCGTTATTTAAAGAAAAATGTTTAAAGGAGAAAATGAATGAGTAATTTAGTTTATGTAAGTGGACATAGAAATCCAGATACAGATAGTATTTGTTCAGCAATTGCTTATAGTTATTTATTAAATGCAACAAATAAATATAATGCAGTTCCTGTACGTTTAGGAGAAATTAATAGAGAAACTGAATATGTTTTAAAACGTTTTGGAGTAGAACATCCTGTTTTACTTAAAACTGTTAAACAAAAGGTAGAAGATTTAAATTATGATAAAGTAACTGTTTTTTCTAAAGATTTAACTTTAAAAACTGCATGGTTTTTATTAAAACAACAAAATTTAAAATCTGCTCCTATTTTAGATGAACATGGTCAATTATTAGGGCTTTTATCTACATCTAATATTATTGAAGGATACATGGATCAATGGGATAGTGAAGTTTTAAAGAAAGCTAAAACTCCTGTTGAAAATGTTATTGATACATTAGAAGCTAATGTGATTTATTTAAATGAATCTTTAAAAGTTGTTGAAGGTGATATTCACATTGCAGCAATGTCAGGTAGTGAAGCTAAAAAACGTATTCATGAAAATGATGTTGTGATTGTAGGTGGAGATAGAAGTGATGATTTAGAAGAACTTATTTCAGTTAAACCATCTTTAATTGTATTAACTGGTTCTTTAACTGCTGATGAAAATGTTGTAAAAAAATGTGAAGAACAAGGAATTTCAATTATTTCTACACCATTTAATACTTATCAAACATCTCAACAAATTGTTCAAGCAATTCCTGTTGAATATGTCATGATCAAAGGAGATATTAAAACTTTCTCTACAGATGATACTTTAGATTATATGAAAGAAGTTATGTCTGAAACAAGATATCGTGGATATCCAGTTATTGATTTAAATAATCGTTGTGTAGGAAGTATTTCTCGTTTTGCTTTATTAAAAGGATTAAGAAAAAAAGTTATTTTAGTAGACCACAATGAAAGAGGTCAATCTATTCCTGGTATTGAAGAAGCTGATATTTTAGAAATCGTCGATCACCATAGAGTAGCTGATATTCAAACAGTAGGACCATTATTATTTAGAGGAGAACCATTAGGTTCAACAGCTACAATTGTAACTAAAATTTTTGATGAATTAGATGTTGAAATGCCAAGTCATATTGCTGGTTTATTATTAGGTGCGGTTGTTTCTGATACATTATTATTCAAATCACCAACTTGTACACCAGTTGATACTAAGATTGCTAAGAAACTAGCTGAAATTGCAGGTGTTGATATTCAAGAATTTGCAATGGAAATGTTTAAAGCAGGAACATCTTTAGTTGGTAAAACTGTAGATGAAATCTTTAACCAAGACTTCAAAAAATTCAGTTTTGATAACTTACAAGTAGGGGTTGCACAAGTAAACTCAATGGATATTGAAGGATTCTTACCATACAAAAAAGATATGTTAGATTATATGAATAAATTTGCGGAAGATAATAATTTAGAATTCACATTATTATTACTTACAGATATTATCAACGCTAACAGTGAAATCTTTGTTGGTGGACCACGTCCTGAATTAGTAGAAAAAGCATTTAATGTTCAATTAACAGAATGTCAAGGAACATTAGCTGGTGTTATTTCTCGTAAAAAACAAGTAGTTCCAGCAATTACTGCTGTTATGAGTGAATAAGATGAGATTAGATAAATTTTTAAAGGTATCTAGAATTATTAAAAGACGTACTTTATCCAAAGAAATTTCTCAAAGTGAACGTGTTAAAGTCAATGGTAAAGTAGCTAAACCTTCAACAAAGTTAAATGTTGGAGATTTGATTGAAATTGAATTTGGAAGAACGATATTAACGGTTAAAGTTAAACTTCTTAAGGAACATGTTTTAAAAGATGAAAGTACAATGCTTTATGATATTGTTGATGAAAAAAGAAAAGAAGTAAATGAATAAGAGAATGTCATGAACATTCTCTTTTTTCATATGATGTAGAGGAGGGATATTATGGATAATCAAATACATTTTGAACAAACACCTTATCATCATGTGTATTTAAAAGATCGTAAGACATTGGAACTTACAGGCATTAAAAAAATTGAAAGTTTTGATTCTTTAGAATTTTTAATTGAAACATCTTTAGGGTATTTAAATATTAAAGGTAGCGATTTAGCACTTGTGCGTTTTGATCAAGAGAAAAAAGAGGTCAGTATTAAAGGAAATATTGATGCGATTTCTTACTTATCGAATAAAAGAACAACAAAGAGTAAAGATAGTGTTTTAAATAAATTATTGAAATAATGGATTTAATTACACAAATACAAGGAATAGGGTATTCTTTTGTATACGGGATTATCTTTACCTTTGTATATCATTTTATTTATAGTCATCTCATCAAAATTAAAATCAAATTTATTTATTTTATTATGCAATGTTGTTTTGGTATTATTTTTGCTGCAATCTATTTTATAGGCTTATTAAAAATCAATGAAGGTATTTTAAGAGCGTATTTTTTAGTGAGTGTTTTGGCGGGATATGTTGTTTATCAAAATTTGATGCATGAAAAAATGTATATTATGATCGTTAAAATAAACCAAAAATTAACACGACTATTTAAACCTGTGCGCTTTGTTTTTTTGAAGTTTGATGGTATAATAGGGTCTATAAAAAAGAGGGTGAAAAGATGACAAAAAAAAGACTAAAAAAAGTGTATAAACCAATGGCTTATCTTTTTATTGGATGCTTTTTAATATACATCTTATTATCTCAAGCCATGTCTGTTTTTTCAAGAACAGCAGAAATTGACAAACTCGAAAAAGAAGTCGCAATAGTAAAAAAAGAAAAGAAAGATTTACAAAATGAAGTAAGTCTTTTAAATGATGATGATTATGTGACACGTTATGCAAGAGAAAACTATGTTTTCACAAAAGATGGGGAACAAGTTGTCATCTTACCAGATATAGATCAAGAAAAATAAGCAGAGATTGCTTATTTTTGTTTTAGGAGATTTTTTATGATTATTAAAGAAGAAATGTATATTCGTTCATTGAAAAGAAAAAGACATATTGATATTTATGTACCTGATGATTATCAATCAGCTAAAAAAAGATATCCTGTGTTAATAATCAATGATGGTCAAAATGCTTTTTTTGATGAACAATCTTATATAGGAAAAAGTTGGGGATTTTTAGAAAGTGTACGGGAGCTGAAATTAGATGTGATTTTAGTAGCTATCTACTGTAATTTTGAACCTTTAAAAAGAGAAGATGAATATGGTCCTTGGGTCATGAATCAAGAATTTTCAAGAGAATATGATACTCATAGACTCGTAGGAGGAGAAGGAAATGCTTATGTTACTTTTTTGACAACGCAATTAAAACCTTATCTAGATCAAAACTTCCCTACTAAAATAGATGATTATGGTATTGTAGGAAGTTCAATGGGAGCTTTGATTTCATTTTATGCTTTTTTAAAATATCCAACGATTTTTAAAAAATGTGCTATTCTTTCAACAGCTTTTTGGATTTATGAAGAAGAGTTTGTAAAGTTATTGAAAGTTAGTTCAATAAGTCATAATATGTTGTATATGGACGTTGGTGGTCAAGAAGATGAAAGATATATTCCAAGTAATCTTCATTTAAAGGAATGTATTGAAGAAAAGATTGATCATTTTCAATATCATTTCTTTCCAGAGGGAAGACATAGTGAATATGATTGGTCACAAAGAGTGCCACTTTTTTTAAAGATGTTTTATAAAGGAGAATAAGTATGTATCGTTTAATGTTTTCAGATTTAGATGAAACTTTATTAGTAAATCATCATGTACCAAAAATGAATCAAGAAGCTATTTTAAAAGCAAGAGAACAAGGTTTAAAGTTTGTTCCTTGTACAGGAAGAGCTTTTAATATGATTCCAGATATTTTAAAAGAAATAGGTACATATGATAAAGCAGGAGAATATTCACTTTGTTTTAATGGAGGCCTTATTGTTGAAAATAAAGATAATAAAGTTCTTCATTTTAAAGGATTAGATTTTAAACAAGCAAAGGAAATATTTGAAAATGCAAGAAATTTAGATGTTTGTGTTTTAGTTTTTACTTTAGATTGTTGTTATATTTTTCATGCTGATGAAGATGAAATTCAAAGAAAAATTGCACAAAAAGCAAAATTTAAAGTAATCGAAGATTATGATATTGATTTTCTAAAGAATGAAAAAATTGCAAAGATTCTATATGAAAAAAGAGACATGGATTATTTAAAACAACTTGCTAAAAAATTACCTGAAAGTATTCAAGAAACATGTAGTATTGCATTTTCTAGTGGACGTTATTTAGAAATGAACACCAAAGGTGTTGATAAAGGTTATGGGATGCGTTGGTTAGTAAATTATCTAGGATATGATATGGATGAAACGATTGGTATTGGAGATAATTATAATGATGTAGAAATGATTAAAACAGCTAAACTTGGTTGTGCAGTGGCTTGTGCAAGTGATGATATTAAAGAACTTGCTCAATATGTGACACAAAAAGATTATGATGAAGGGGCTGTTAAAGAAGTTATTGAAAAATTTGTATTAGGAGAAAATCATGAATAGATTTAAGACCATTGTTGAAATAGAATCACAAAAAGAATATTATCAAAAACTACATCAAGTTATTGAAAAAGAATATGAAACCAAAACGATTTATCCACCTAAAGAACAAATCTTTAGAGCCCTTAATTTATGTGACTTTGATGATGTAAAGGTTGTTATTTTAGGACAAGATCCTTATCATGAACCTCATCAAGCCAATGGACTTGCCTTTTCAGTTACCAAAGATGTGCGTATACCACCAAGTCTTGTGAATATTTATAAAGAAATTCATGATGATTTAGGACTTCCTATTCCTAACCATGGTGATTTAACTTATTGGGCTAAACAAGGTGTTTTGTTACTTAATAATGTTTTGACTGTTGAAAGAGGAAAAGCAAATTCTCACAAGGGATTAGGTTGGGAAACTTTTACATTGAATATTGTACGTTATTTAAATGAAAGAGAAAAACCACTCGTTTTTATTCTTTGGGGAAAGAACGCAATCGAAAAGAAAAAATACATTGATTCTAGACATTTAGTACTTACAAGTGTGCATCCTTCACCACTTTCAGCATATAGAGGTTTCTTTGGTTCAAGACCATTTTCTAAAACAAATGCGTTTTTAATTAAAAATGGAATGACACCTATTGATTGGAGTATTCCCAATGTTTAAAACAATTGATGAAGCTTTGAATTTTATTGAATCACAAAGAATGAAACGTTCTTTTAAAGAGTTTCAAGAAATTATAAAAAGGTATCATCTACCTGTTGATTTAAAAAATGTTATTCATGTAGCAGGAACAAATGGAAAAGGCTCAACAGTGACTTTTATTAAAGATTTACTAGTAAAACAAGGCTATCATGTAGGAACGTTTACATCACCTTATATTATTAAACATAATGAAAGAATTTCGGTAGATGGAAAACATATTCCTGATGAAGAGTTGTTACGATTAGTCAATGACTTATATCCAATAATAGAAAAAGAACATCTTTCGATGTTTGAAATAGACACAATAATCATGCTTAATTATTTTCATGAATTAGATTTAGATTATCATGTGATTGAATGTGGGATTGGTGGTTTGAATGATAAGACAAATGTCATTCAAAGTCAGGTAGCTGTTATTAGTAATATTGGTTATGATCATCAATTTATGTTAGGAGATACTTTGTTAGAAATAGCCAGTCATAAAGTAGGTATTGTTAAAGAAGGGGTCCCTTTATTTACAACTGAACAAAATAAAGAAATATTAAGTTATTTTAAAGATTATTGTACAAAACATCAAAGTACTTTTTATCCTTTACAAGTAGAAAAACAATATCAGTATCCTTATCATCTACATTTTCATCAAAAAAAATATGTATTACATTTACCAACATATCAAGTAAGTAATTTAACGCTTGCTTTAAATGTTGTTGATTATCTATGTGATTTAAATGATGAAGATATTCAAGCGGTGATCGATGATTTTAAATGGCCTTGTCGTTTTGAACAATTTGGACATCTTTATTTAGATGGTGCTCATAATATCAGTGGAATAGAGGCATTGATTCAAACAATCAAAGAAAGAAAGTTAGAAGATGTTGGAATTGTTTTTAGTGCTTTGATGGATAAAGATTGTCAAAAGATGTTAGATATGTTGAAAGAATTTGATGTTGTGATTGCTGATTTTGATGATGAAAGAAGTCAAGGGGGATATATTCCCTATCAAAAAGCTATTGAAATAATGAAGGTTAAACATCAAAATATTGTTGTAACAGGATCATTACATTTTGTATCAACAGTACGAAAATATGTAATAAGTGCGTAAGCACTTATTTTACTTTATATTGATAATCTAAAGGCTCATCAAATTCTGCCCATAATAAATAAACAAGTAATAACATTACTGTTTTACCAGTATCAGTTACGATAATAAAATGATCTCTACCAGCTTGTTGCAATGTTCCTGTATAAATCTTATCATTCCATGTTTTAGAACCGGTATAACTAAAATAGAATGTTCCTTTTTTACCAACGTTAACACGTAAGATGTTTTCAACGTATGTTTGTTCTACGGGTTGAGTAGGGGGAACAGTTTGTTGCCTGGTAAGATTTTCATTATCATCTTCTTTTACTAAGTAAGGGTTTAAATCATCAAAATAATCCATAGAGACCTCCTATAAGTCACAATTATCTTTTAACCCTGGGTTATAAAAACAATGTTTTTTATATTTTCCAGATAGTCTTCCATAAAACGTTTCTGGACAATCAACATTTGTGCCAGGATTTTTAAACCATAAGGCGTTCGTGGCGGGTTCATTTCGATAGCCATTAATACATCTTAAGGCAATGTCTTTTTCATTTTGACTCACAGGTTCATTAAATAGCGGTTGTCCTACTCCAGCAAATTGATTTGTCTGATAGACAACTTCACTAATAGTTCTGACATTTCTAAAAATGTCACAATTTGCGACAACACGATTGACAATGACATTTCCTACAAGGAGCATGCCTTCTTCGCCCTCTCCTAAAGCTTCAGATTTTATCAATCTCGCCAATAATTCGACTTCTTTTTCGGTATATGAAATTCGAGCCATGTTTTCACCTCAAAATAATTTATGATTATCCTTTAAATTTATGTCAAAAAAGGAGTACAATAATATTACCCTAAGTATTTGATCTATTATTGCTTAAAAACTTAAATAATTCCGTGAATTATAAAGTGAAATATGGTAAGATAAAGATGTAGATTAAAGCGCTTACATTTTGTATAGGAGGAGTTAAAAATGGGAAAAGAAATTGTCGCTATGATTTTAGCTGGAGGGCGTGGAACACGTTTAAAAGAACTTACAGCAAAAGTCGCAAAACCGGCAGTTCACTTTGGGGGGAAATATCGTATCATCGACTTTCCACTAAGTAACTGCGCAAATTCGGGTATTGATATCGTAGGTGTACTTACACAATATGAATCAGTTTTACTTGGAACTTATGTTGGAGCTGGAACTAAATGGGGATTAGATGGAGCTAATTCTTTGGCTGCTATTTTACCAGCACGTGAAAGAGACGAAGTAGGAGCCACTTGGTATGCAGGTACTGCAGATGCCATTTATCAAAACTTAGATTTCTTAGATCGTTATGATCCAGAATATGTTTTGATTTTATCAGGAGATCATATTTATAAAATGGAATACGATCAAATGTTAGAAGCTCATAAACAACGTGGTGCAGATGCTACAATTGCAGTATTAAATGTATCACTTAAAGAAGCGAGTCGTTTTGGTATTATGAATGCTCATGAAGATGGAACTATTTATGAATTCGAAGAAAAACCAGAACACCCAAAATCAACTCTTGCATCTATGGGTATTTATATCTTTACTTATAAACAATTACGTAAATATCTAGTAGCTGATGCAAAAGATAAAGATAGTAAACATGACTTTGGTATGAATATCATTCCAGCAATGTTAAATGATAATAAAAAGCTTTATGCTTGGGAATTTGATGGATATTGGAAAGATGTTGGTACTGTAGATAGTTTATGGGAAGCTAACATGGATTTACTTAAAGATAAAGATTTAGATTTATATAATATCAAAAAAGATTGGAAAATCTATACTGAAGACACTTTAGGAAAACCTCAAATTATCGGTGAAAAAGCAGAAGTTAAAAACTCTCTTGTTACTCAAGGATGTATGGTTAACGGAACTGTTGAAGGATCTGTTTTATTCAATAATGTCAATGTTGGAGAAGGCGCAAAAGTTGTTGACTCTGTATTGATGCCTGGTGTTCTTGTAGAAGAAGGGGCAGAAATCTATAAAGCCATTATTGATGAAAATGTAGTTGTTAAAGCTGGAACTGTCATTAATTCAGAAGCTAAAGAAGTTGAATTAGTGAGCGATAATAGTAGATAAGAGGGGGAAGTAAAGATGGCAAAAGTTATTGGTTTAGTAAACTTACATTCAGATATAGAATTTACGGGATTAACAGAAAGAAGACCAGTGGCCTCTGTAAGCTTCCTTGGTCGTTATGGAATTATTGACTTTGTTTTATCAAATATGTCAAATTCTAAAATAGATGCAATTGGGGTTATGATTCAAAAGAAACCACGTTCTTTATTTAAACATTTAGGAAATGGTAATTCTTGGAACTTTAACCAAAAAGCTGGTGGTGTTTCATTACTTTATAATGAAAAATACGCTAACGATCCTAAATACAATCATGATATTAACAACTTAGTTGAAAATATTCATTTCTTAGAAACAAGTAATGCAGATTATGTTGTGATTGCACCTGCTCATATCGTTACAACAATGGATTATAATGATGTGATTACAGCTCATGAAAAATCAGGAGCATCAATCACAATGACTTATCGTAAAGCAAAAGATGCAGATGTTGCTTGGGTTGGTTGTGATGTTTTAGAAATAGATAAAGATGGTTTATTAACTGGTAAAACAATTAACAAAGGTACAAGAAAAAGACAAAATATTTCATTAGAAACTTATGTAATCAATAGAAAAGAATTATTAGAAATCATGAAAAAGGCACATAAGATTTCTGCTTTCTATGATTTAAAAGATATTCTAGGATATTTATGTGATGAAAAACAAATTCATACTTATGAATATAAAGGATATGCTAGATGCTTAGATTCTACAGAAGCATACTTCAAATATTCATTGGAAATGTTAGATATTGATATTTCATCACGTGTATTTAAATCAAATTGGCCAATTTATACAAATACAAACGACACACCTCCAACAAAATATTTAGAAAACGCTAATGTTAAAAAATCGTTCGTAGCTAATGGTGCAGTAATTGATGGAACTGTTGAAAATAGTATTCTTGGACGTGAAGTTACAATTGGAAAAGGTGCAGTTATTAAAAACTGTGTTATCTTCTCTGGATCTAAGATTGCTCCTGGAGCAGTATTAGAAAACGTAATTATTGACAAACGTGCAAAAGTTGAAAAGAAATTAGAATTAAAAGGAACAGAAACAAGTCCACTTTATATTAAAGAAGGAGACCGTGTTTAATGAGAGTTATGTATGTTGCCAGTGAAGCGACTCCTTTTATCAAATCGGGTGGTTTAGCTGACGTTATTGGTTCATTACCAAAAGAAACAGCAAAAAAAGATGTTGAAAGTATTGTTGTTATTCCTAAATATCAAGATATGAAATTTGTTGATCAAATTGAATATGTAACAAATTTTGATATCTATATGGGATGGAGAAAACGCTATTGTGGTATATTTAAAGCTGAAGTAGATGGTGTAACTTTCTATTTCATTGATAATGAACAATATTTTGGTAGACCAGGATTATATGGTTATGATGATGATTATGAAAGATTTGCATTCTTTGATTTTGCGGTTCTAGAATTAATTAGTCATTTAAATATTAAACCTGATGTTTTACAATTAAATGATTGGCAAACAGCAATGATTGCAATGCTTTATAAAGAAAGATATTGTTATTATGATTATTATCAAAATATTAAAATTGTATTCACAATTCATAATATTTTGTTCCAAGGAAAAGCTGATCCAAAATTATTGGAAGAATACTTTGCGTTAGATAGTTATTTATATTATAACGGGAACTGTCGTAATGATGGATGTTTAAATATGATGAAAGCGGCAATTTTCTACAGTGATGTTGTTACGACAGTGTCTCCGACTTACGCTAAAGAAATTTTAACTGATCAATATGGTGAAGGATTACAATCTATTCTTGAAATGAGAAAACATGATTTATATGGTATTTTAAATGGTGTTGATTATGATGTTATCAATCCAAGTAAAGATCAAACAATCGTTAAAAAATATTCAGCTCGTTCAGTTAAAAATGGTAAGTTGGAAAATAAATTAGCATTGCAAAGACAAGTTGGATTACCAGAAGACCCAAAAGTTGCTTTAATCGGTATCGTAACAAGATTGACTGAACAAAAAGGATTAGATTTGATTATTAATCAATTTGAAGCGATGTGCCAAAGAAGAGTTCAAATTATTATCTTAGGTTCAGGAGATCATATGTATGAAGATGCTTTAAAAGGTGCAGCATGGGCTCATCAAGATAAAGTATCATTCCAATGTAAATATGACTTTGTATTGTCAAATCGTATTTATGCAGGATGTGATATGTTCTTAATGCCATCATTATTTGAACCTTGTGGTTTGTCACAAATGATGTCATTAAAATATGGAACAATTCCTATTGTTAGAGAAACAGGTGGTTTAGCTGACAGTGTTCAACCATATAATGAATTTGAACAAACTGGTACAGGATTCAGTTTTTCTAACTATAATGCACATGAGATGATGGATACAATTGATTATGCATTGCATACTTTCTATGATTATCCAGATGCATGGGATGCAATAGTGCAACGTGCAATGGCTGAAAAATTAGATTGGGATGCAAGTGCAGAACAATACATTCGTTTATTTGCGTCATTACTTTAAAAATAGAGGAGTATCACTTGGTGGTACTTCTTTTATTATCTTTAAAAGTATTGATAATAAGGGTATTATATGAAATATAAGGGAGTTGTTGACATGAATAAAAAAGGAAACAAAAAGGTTTTACATTAGTAGAGATTATTGTTGTACTTGTCATACTTGCTATACTTGAAGCTATTGCAGTTCCATCAGTATTGGGATATGTTGAACAAGCAAAATAATCTGAACAATTATATAAAGTAAGAGATGCATTGATTGCATCACAAACAACTTTGATTAGAACTTATGGGACTGATGGTGAATTTGGTAATGATAATGGCTCTAAAAATGGAAATAAAAAATTAACTAAAGAACAGGCTGCTGATTTAAAATCAAAAGCAGGATTGGAAAAAAATCCATATATATTGATTTTTGGAGCGGGGCATACTTCTTATAAAGGAAGTGCAGATGAAGAAAAAATGTATCATGTTTACTGTGCTATCTATCAAGAAACAAAAGATAGTAAGCCATGGTTTTATGATGGTAAAATATGGTCTCATAAATACTTATGGTCTAAAAGCGGAGGAGCAAATACTAAAGAAGAAGCGGGGCGTGCAATGTATACAAAGGCTGAAAATGGTATTAACTATAATCGTATGAAAGGTGTAAAGGATTCTACCAAACAAGATGTTAAAGTACAATTGTATTGTGCTTATATTAAAGGTCAATCTAATGCTTATGATAATGTTCCTGGTTTTTGGAATGATATAAGAAATAAAAGCAATTAATGTCAGTTTAAACTGGCATTTTTTCTTTAAGAACAAAATGGTCTTTTCCATAGAGTTGTCAAAATCAATAAAGTCGTGTAGAATAATAAGAAGACGAGGTGATGATATGAAAAGCATAATAAAATTAATGGTGGTTTTTGTTTGTGTTGTTTCATTAGTTGCTTGTGGGAAAAAAGATACAACTGTTTCAGCAAATAGAGATGGTGTTTTATATGAGGCAGGTGTAGGTGTTTCTTTTTATTATCCTTCTGATTTTAAATTAAGTGAGGGTAATCCAAATGATGGAGTTACACGTTTTACTAAAGAAAATCAAATATTATTTTATAAAGTAGAAGAAAATGAATATGATAATGATACTGATCAATTATCTGAACTTTATAAAGGTGAATTAGAGGCTTCAGAAGTTTCATCATTAAAAGTTAAAAGGCCAGCTTTAGAAAGTGGACTTAAATGTTATGAATATAAGGGAAGTTATGTAAAAACTGGATTGAAGTTTATTCATTTAGTATATTTTGATGATAAGAATACGTATGTTTATGGTTATGAAGCAAATCGAAAAGATTTTAGAAAGAATTTAAAGAAAATGATTGTTTATTTAGAGTCTTTTACGAAGTCTTCTGGATTGTAAAATAAATATTTTGTGATAGAATAAGGTCAATAAAAAAATTATAGGTAAGAGAAGTATATTGATGATATTTTATAGAGAGGGCATGCTGGTGGAAATTGTCTAAATGATTGAATAGAAATGCACTTACTTGAGTCTTTTGAAAAGAAAGAACGTTGATTGCGTTAAGGTCATGATAAGCATCGTCTATCTGGTGGAAGAACACGGCAGTGTCTAGATAGTGTATGCTTTTTTTATTAGAGGAGGAACATTATGAAATTATTTAATACACTTACAAATAAAAAAGAAGAATTTAAACCTTTAAAAGAAGGTGAAGTAAGTATTTATGTATGTGGACCTACAGTTTATAACTATGTTCATATTGGAAATACAAGACCAATGATTGTTTTTGATGTTCTAAGAAGAACATTTGAATATTTAGGGAATAAAGTGACTTTTGTTTCAAACTTTACTGATGTAGATGATAAAATTATTAAAGCAGCTAAACAAGAAGGTATTACTGAAAAACAATTAACTGATAAATATATTAAGGCTTATGAAGATGTTAGAAGAGGATTAAACTTAGAATTTCCTACTTATGCACCTAGAGTTACAGAAACAATGGATCAAATTATTTCTTTTATTCAAAAATTAGTAGATAAAGGTTATGCATATGTTGTTGATGGAGATGTTTATTTTAGAGTTTCTAAAGTAAAGGAATATGGCGAATTATCGGGTATTAAAATTGAAGACCTTGTAGCAGGTGCAAGTGAACGTGTTGAAGATAAAGGTGTTAAAGAAGAAACAACTGATTTTGCTTTATGGAAGAAGACAGATGAAGGTATTCAATTTGATAGTCCTTGGTCAAAAGGTAGACCAGGATGGCATACAGAATGTGTTGTTATGATCAATGATATTTTTGAAAATGGGCGTATTGATATCCATGGTGGAGGTCAAGATTTAAAATTTCCACATCATGAAAATGAAATTGCTCAATCAAGAGCTTTAAATGGACATCCTATTGCAGATACATGGATGCATAATCAAATGATCAATATTAATAATGAAAAGATGTCTAAATCTTTAGGTAATGTTGTTTGGGCTAAAGATTTAATTGTAGAACTTGGATGCAATGTTTATAAATGGTTTATGTTATCAAGTCATTATAGAAATCCTTTAAATATGACAAATGAGATTATTGAAGGTGTAAAAAAAGAAGTAGCTAAAGTAGAAAACGTTTTAAAACAAACATCTCTTTATGTACAAGTAAATCATCTTGATGGTGATGACTTTAATAAAGACACTGTTGATCATATGGTAGATGCTTTAGCTGATGATTTGAATACTTCTTTAGCTTTAACTGAAATTTTAAATCAAGTTAAAGTATTAAATCAAGCAATGCGTGTTAAAGAAAAAGACAATACTTTAATTTTAAAAGAATATAACACTTTACTTAAGATGACAGATGTCATTGGATTTGTTTTTAAACCAAAACAATTAGATGAAGATGAATTAGAATTATATTCAAAATGGTTAGATGCTAAAGTTGTTAAAGATTTTGAAAAAGCTGATCAATATCGTGCAGAATTAATTCAAAAGGGGATTATTTAATGAATCCAGATTTTATCAATCCATTAGTTCTTGCTTATTTAGGAGATAGTGTTTTAGAACTTTTAGTTAGAGATTATTTAGTAAAAGAAAGTGAACTAAAAAAAGTAAATGAGTTGTGCCAAGAAGCAACTCATTTTGTTAGTAGTTTGTCCCATGAAAAATTTATTTTACATTTATTAGAAACTGATTTTTTAACTGAAGAAGAAGTTGGTATTTTTAAAAGAGGGAGAAATACAAAAACTTCTAAAAGAGATACTAAAGAACATCGTTATTCAACAGGATTTGAATGTTTAATAGGACATTTATATTTAAATGAATGTAAAGATAGAATTTATGAGATATTTGATGAATTCAAAAGATATGTAAATGAGACAAATTCGAGACAAATTTGAGACGAAAAATGGAGAAAAATATGAAACAATATATATATGGAAAGAACCCTATCATGGAGGCGTTAAAGGGTGCAAGTGTTTATAAGATTTATATGTTAAATGGGCATAAGGATCCTAAAATTTTTGATATTTGTAAAAGGAATCAAATTCCATTAGAATTTGTTGATAAAAAAGAATTTGATAAGAAGGTAGGAAAGGTTGTTCATCAAGGAGTGATGGCCTATATTGAAAATTATCGCTATTATACAATTGATGAAATTTTAAAAGATATTCCTGAAAATAAACAACCTCTATTACTTATGTTAGATGGTTTGGAAGATCCTCATAATCTAGGTGCTATTTTGAGAACATGTGATGCTGTTGGTGTTGATGGTGTTATTATTGGAAAAAATAGAAGTGTTGGATTGAATGGAACGGTTGCGAAAGTTTCAACAGGAGCTATTCATCATGTAAAAGTAGCACAGGTAACAAATTTAACAAGAACATTAGAAGATTTAAAAAAGAAGGCATTTTGGATCGTTGGTTGTGAATTAGAAAACAGTCAAGATTATAGAAGTGTTGATTACAATATGCCTACAGTATTAGTTATTGGTTCAGAGGGATTTGGAATGTCAAGATTGGTAAAGAAAAGTTGTGATATTAATGTTGTTTTACCAATGGTAGGACATGTGAATTCATTAAATGCATCAGTAGCTGCATCTGTTCTTTTATATCAAGTCTATAACTCACGTCATCCTTTATAGTAAGAAAGGAGAGACAAACTATGATAGCGTATAATGAACAAGAATTATTGTATTTATATCATTTAGGTTCTTCAATAGCGTATAAATTGTTGTTAGATGAGTATAAAAATAAAATTGAAATTTTTGTGAAACGTTATTGTAGAGAAACAGCATTAACTTCTGCAGAAGATTATAGTCAAGAGGCGTTACTTGTTTTGATTGGAATTTTTGATCGCTATCGCTATGATAAGAATGCTTCTATAAATACATATTTTTCATATGCGATTAATGATGTATTAAAATTACAAAAAAGAATACTTAATAGAGGTAATAAAATTTCTACGATTTCTTTAGATCAAGAAATCTATGGAAGTAATATGCGTATTGAAAATATTATTGCAGATCAAAAAAGTTATAATAGACCGGAATATCAATTACGGTTAAATGAAAACAAAAGTTATTATTTAAATAAAATAGAAAAAGCAAGCTCTTCACTTGAAAGAAAAATATTTGATTGTTTTATGAAAGGATATAAGAGTAAAGAAATTGCTGAATTGTTGAATATTGATATTCGTTGTGTCTATAATGCGAAATATCGCTTACAAAAAAAGATGGACAAATCTAAATAAGATTGACTATAGCTAGCTTTTATGCTAAATTATAGTGGCATAGAAATGAGTTGATAAGATGAAAGAGAAAATCATTTTAGTGTGTAGTGAATGTTTATCGAGAAACTATACAATGACTAAAAATAAACGATTAAATGTAAAAAGATTAGAATTAAATAAATATTGTAAACGTTGTGGAAAGCATACGTTACATAAAGAAACAAAATAAGGAGGCTATGTCGTGTTTGGTAAAAAGGCGGAAACAGAAGTCGTTGAAGAAGTAGAACATGAATTAAAATTTAAAGAGTGGTTCAATTTAAAAGGAATCAGAGCTGAAATTAAAAATATTCATTGGTTAACAAAAAAAGAATTATTTAATAATTCTTTAACTGTATTAGTGTTTACTTTTGTAATGGGGTTATTCTTCTTTGGTGGAGATGCCGTTATTGCATTTATATTGAAAGCATTGGGGATGGATTAATTATGGCAGGAATGAATGATGAAGGAAGACAATGGTATGTTGTTTGTACATACAATGGTCATGAAAATAAAGTAAAAGAAAACTTAGAAAAACGTATTGAATCAATGGGATTACAAGATTGCTTATATAATATTATAATTCCAGAACATGTAGAAACAGTTATTAAAGATGGTAAAAAAATCAACAAAGTAACAAATATGTTTCCTGGATATGTTCTTGTAGAAATGGTTATGACAGATGAAGCTTGGTATGTTGTACGTAATACTTCAGGGGTTTCAGGATTCATTGGTTCTTCTGGTGGAGGAGCAAAACCTTTCCCACTTCAAAAACATGAATTAGATCCAATCTTAAAGAATATGGGTATTAGTACTTCAGCAATCGAAATTGACTATGCTGTTGGAGATGAAGTAAATGTTATTTCAGGTCCATTTGCTGGTAAAAGTGGAACTGTTGAATCGATTGATTTTGAAAAAGAAACAGCTAAAGTACTTATTGATTTCTTAGGTAATCAAACACCTATGGAAATTGATTTAGTAGCATTAGAAAAAACATTCTAGACAAATGTATTCACATTTGTCTTTTATATTATGGAGGTAAAGATGTCTAAATTATTTTTCTTTGATATAGATGGTACATTGATAGATTGTAATAAAGGGCTTTATGGTATATCAACAATAAATAGAAATTCCTTTGATCAGTTAAAACAAAAAGGTCATGATGTATTTCTAGCTACAGGTAGATGCAAATGCTTTATTACAGAAGGTGTTATGGATTATCCTTTTAGTGGATATGTCACTTGTAATGGGGGCTATGTAGAATATAAAGGAGATGCTATTTATAAAGCTGTTGTTCCAGCAAAAGCAATAGAAGAAACAATTAAATTATCTAAAGAACATCATTTTAGTTTCTATTTTGAAAGTAGCGATTATATTTATGTCTTAGATAAAAATGACCCACAACATAAAGAATTTGCTAGAGTATGGGGAATGAAAGATGAAACAATTATTGATGATTTTGATCCACAAGAAATTGAAACATATATTGGAATGGTCGTTATCAATTCAAAAGAAGATATTCCTCTTTTAGTTGAAACATTATCTCCATATTTTGATATTCAAAGACATCAAACAGGATGTTCGTTTGATTTAACATTAAAAGGTGTTTCTAAAGCTGTAGGAATCCAAAAATTAGTAGAAGCACTTCATAAAGATATCAAAGATACGATTGCTTTTGGAGATGGACGCAATGATTTAGAAATGTTAGAAACTGTTGGAACAGGTGTTGCAATGGATAATGCGGTTCCTGAAGCAAAAGCGGTGGCTGATGAAATATGTCCAGATGTCAATGATGATGGAATTACAACATGGTTGAAGGAACGTGACTTTATTTAAAGTGAACTTTTTTGTTATAATGACAAAGGTGATTATATGAAAGAAAAAAATTAACAATGAAAGATATAGATCATAAGCTAAGTCGTGAAATTATAAATACGGCAAAAGCACATGATGTATCCGTAATCAAATTAGAGCGACTACAAAACATCCGCTCAACGACAAGAACAAGTCGAAAAAACAATCATAGCCTGCATACATGGTCATTCTATAGATTAGCTACATTTATAGAATACAAAGCAAAACTGGCAGGCATAAAAGTTGAGTATGTAGATCCAGCATATACAAGTCAGATCTGTCCGATATGTGGAAGTGTTCATCATGCAAATGACAGAAATTATACGTGCAGATGTGGATTTCATACACATAGGGATTTATTGGGAGCAATAAATATATGCAACTCAACTGAGTATATTGGTAACAGATATACTGCCTAGAGAACTATAGGTTCTGCTCTAGGAAGGGCAATGGCATACCTCTAACTTGCACTGCGACCTATCAGAAATGAACTGGTCAGCCAACAATGTTGGCAGGTAGTAAGAATCCCCTGTCTTAGACATGGGGAGTGTCAAAACAAGAATATTTAGTGAATGTAGTATGTTAGAATGTAATAAAGATCTTGAACTTTATTATTTAGATTCTTTTAAAATAGTACATGAAAAGTAGACTCTTTATAAAAGTCTGCTTTTTAAATTACATTTTTTTGGTGTATTCTTAACAATAAAAAGAGTAAAATAGGCTTTGGAGGTGAGACTATGTTGTTGTTTGGACATAGAGGTTATAGTGATCAATATTCTGAAAATACAATGTTAGCTTTTTCAAAAGCTATTGAAAGTGGATTTGATGGTATTGAAACAGATGTGCATAAAACAAAAGATGGTGTTCTTGTTTTATGTCATGATGAAAAAATCAATCGAACAAGTGATGGAAAAGGTTATATTAAAGATATGACTTATGAAGAGCTTTGTGTATATAATTTTGGAACAAAAGAAAATCCTCAAAGAATTTCTTTGTTGAAAGAATTATTGGAATTATGTAAAGGAAAAAATGTAAAGATCAACTTAGAAATTAAAACAAATAAAATTCAATATCCAGGAATAGAACTAGAAAGCTATCAAATGATCAAAGAAATGGGGATGTTAGATCAAGTTCTCTTTTCAAGTTTTTATGTTGATTCTCTTTATAAATTAAGAGCAATCGATTCATCTTTATATTTAGGTTATCTTTTTGAAGATGATTATGAAAAAAATAAACAATTATGTTTAACACAAAAATTTCATGTACATGCACGTGAAGATTTTCTAGATGAAGATGAAATTGCACTCTTTTTAAAAGCTGGATTAGACATCAATACATGGGGTGTAAAGAACCGTTTTAGATATGCTTATTTTAAGGAAAAAGGTGTCAATATTGTTATTGCAAATAAAAATTTTAAGAAATTAAAAATGTAATCGCCTGCGTTATTTTTTTACATCAAACGAGCGATAATGCTTGTTTTTTGTATGTTTTTCATGTAAGATGGTTGTGTACAAATGAAAAATTTCACAATAATTATGGAGGAAATAAAATGGCAGAAAAAAAACCTGTACAACAAGCTGTCCCAACTGAAGCAGAAACTGATGCTCATGTTGATGACCTTGTAAACAAAGCTTTAAAAGCTTTAGAAGAATTTGAAGATTTTACACAAGAACAAGTAGACTACATCGTTGCTAAATGTTCTGTAGCTGGACTAGACCATCATGGTATTTTAGCTGAAGCTGCAGTTAAAGAAACAGGACGTGGAGTATTTGAAGATAAAGCTGTTAAAAACTTATTTGCATGTGAATATGTTACTAACAATTTACGTCATTTAAAAACAGTAGGGATCATCAATGAAGATCCATTAACTGGTATTACTGAAATTGCTGAACCAGTGGGTGTTGTTTGTGGTATCGTTCCAACAACTAACCCAACTTCAACAGTAATTTTCAAATCATTAATCGCTTTAAAAACAAGAAACCCAATCATTTTCTCGTTCCACCCAAGCGCTCATGAAAGTTCAAAACAAGCTGCTATCGTAATTAGAGATGCTGCTATTGCTGCTGGTGCACCAGAAAACTGTATCCAATGGTTATCAATTAAATCTATGTATGCTACTAATGCATTAATGAATCACCCAGGTATTGCAACTATCTTAGCAACTGGTGGTAACGCAATGGTTAAAGCTGCATATTCATGTGGAAAACCTGCTTTAGGTGTAGGTGCTGGTAACGTACCTGCATATGTTGAAAAAACATGTGTATTACCAAGAGCTGTAAATGATATCGTATTATCAAAATCTTTCGACAATGGTATGATTTGTGCTTCTGAACAAGCAGCAATCGTTGACCAAGAAATCTACAGTGATTTCATGAAAGAAATTAAAAGATTCCATGTTTACTTTGTAAATAAAGAAGAAAAAGCTAAACTTGAAAAATTCATGTTTGGTGCAGAAGCTTATTCAGAAAATGTTGCTCAAGCTAAATTAAATCCAAATGTTGTAGGTAAACCTGCTGAATGGATTGCTGAACAAGCTGGATTCAAAGTGCCTGCTGAAACACAAATTATCTGTGCTGAATGTAAAGAAGTAGGACCAAATGAACCATTAACTAGAGAAAAATTATCTCCAGTATTAGCTATCTTAAAAGCTAAAAGCACTGATGATGGTATCGCTAAAGCAGCTGCAATGGTTGAATTTAATGGTTTAGGTCACTCTGCTGCAATTCATACAGAAGATCATGAAATTTCTAAAAAATTCGGTCATGCATGTAAAGCAATCCGTATCATTGAAAACGCTCCATCAACATTCGGTGGTATTGGATCAGTATATAATGCATTCATTCCATCATTAACATTAGGTTGTGGTTCTTACGGACATAACTCAGTATCTAACAACGTAAGTGCTGTTAACTTAATCAATATTAAGAGAATAGGGAGACGTAATAACAATATGCAATGGGTTAAACTTCCTCCAAAAGTATACTTTGAAAAGAATTCAATTAGATACTTAAGAGATATGAAACATATGGAAAAAGCCATGATCGTTACTGATAGAAGTATGGTAAATCTTGGTTATGTTGAAAAAATCGAAGACGTTATTAGAAGAAGACGTAATCATGTAGATATTGAATTATTCTTTGATGTTGAACCAGATCCAAGTATTGATACTGTAAGAGAAGGGGTAGAATTGATGAGAAAATTCGAACCTGATTGTATCATTGCTTTAGGTGGAGGATCATCAATGGATGCTGCTAAAGTTATGTGGTTAATGTATGAAAACCCAGAAGTTAACTTTGATGATATCAAACAAAAATTCATGGATATCAGAAAACGTGCTTTCAAATTCCCTGAATTAGGTAAAAAAGCAAAAATGATCTGTATCCCAACTACATCAGGAACTGGATCAGAAGTTACTCCTTTCGCAGTTATCACTGATAAGAAAGAAAACAAAAAATATCCATTAACTGACTATGCTTTAACACCAACTATCGCTATCGTTGACCCTGAATTCGTAATGTCATTACCAGGAGCAATCGCTGCTGATACAGGTATCGATGTATTAACTCATGCGGTTGAAGCTTATGTTTCAATCTTAGCATCTGACTTTACTGATGGATGGGCTAAACAAGCTGTTAAATTAGTATTTGATTACTTAGAAGAATCAGTTAAGAAAGGTACTCCAATTGCTAGAGAAAAAATGCATAATGCTGCAACTATCGCAGGTATGGCATTTGCAAATGCATTCTTAGGAATGAACCACTCATTAGCTCATAAGATTGGTGGAGAATGGCATATTCCTCATGGTAGAACAAATGGTATCTTATTACCACACGTAATTAGATATAACGGAACTATTCCAACTAAATTAAATATCTGGCCAAAAATTGAAAACTATAAAGCTGATGTTAAATTCATGGAATTAGCTCAATTAATCGGATTAAATCCTAAAACTCCAGCTGAAGGTGTTGAAATGTTCGCTGATGCTTGTGAAGAATTATGTCACAAAGTAGGTGTTGTATCTAACGTAGAATCTCAAGGTATCTCAAGAGAAGCTTGGGAAGAATCAGTTCATAGAATTGCTATGAATGCTTACGAAGATCAATGTACACCAGCTAACCCTAGAATGCCTATGGTTAAAGATATGGAAGATATCTTACGTAAAATTTACGATTACAAAAATAAATTTGATAAATAATAGTTAAGGTAGGCATGTCCTACCTTTTCTTTTACCTTAAGAGAAAGTTCATAATGAATTCATATAGAATTGTTATATTAATCATGTCAGATGAAGACAATATAATAAACAAGTATAAGTGACCCCTCTCCCAAAAAATCACTTATACGCAAGGAAAGGAACGGTGTTCCTTTTTTTGTGTAAAAATAATAAATTTATTATTGCAATAAATATTTAATATTGTTAGAATAAGAAAGGGCAATACAGTGTCTTCCATAGGAAGGCACTTTTTATTTTTATAGATACTAGAGGAGGATAAAAAATGGCTAAATACATATTTGTAACAGGTGGAGTTGTGTCTGGTCTTGGTAAAGGGTTAACAGCTGCATCTTTAGGAAGAATTTTAAAACAAAGAGGACAAAAAGTCTTCATGCAAAAATTAGATCCATATATTAACGTTGATCCAGGAACAATGTCACCTTATCAACATGGGGAAGTATTTGTTACTGCAGATGGGGCAGAAACAGACTTAGACTTAGGACACTATGAAAGATTTATTGATGAACAATTAAATAAAAACTCATCAATTACAACAGGTAGAATTTATAGTAACGTTATTTCAAAAGAAAGACGTGGAGATTATTTAGGAGCTACTGTACAAGTTGTTCCTCATATTACAAATGAAATTAAAGAAAGAATTTATGCAGCGGCACGTAGTTCTAAAGCGGATATCGTCATTACTGAAATTGGTGGAACAACAGGAGATATCGAAAGTTTACCTTTCATTGAAGCTATCCGCCAAGTAAGATTAGATTTAGGATATGAAAATACTGTTTATATTCATACAACTTTACTTCCATACATTGGAGCAAGTCATGAAGTAAAAACAAAACCAACACAACATAGTGTTAAAGAATTAAGAGGTTTAGGTATTCAACCAGACTTTATTGTTTGTCGTAGTGAACATCATATTGAAAAAGAATTAAAAGATAAGATTTCATTATTCTGTAATGTACCAACACAAAATGTTATTTCAAACTATGATGTAGAAAACTTATATGAATTACCACGTATGTTATTAGATCAAAAAATGGATGATTTAGTATTACAACATTTACAAATCAATGCACCAGCGGCTCATATGGATGAATGGGATGCATTAGTTAACCGTGTTAAAAACTTAAATCAAGAATTAAATATTGCGTTAGTTGGAAAATATGTTCAATTACCGGATGCTTATTTATCAGTTAACGAAGCTTTAAGACATGCAGGATATTATGTAAACAGTGTAGTTAATATTGATTTTATTAATTCAGAAGAATTAAATAAAGAAAATGTAGCAGAAAGATTAAAAGATGCTGATGGTATTATCGTTCCAGGTGGATTTGGTGATCGTGGTATTGCTGGTATGATTGATGCCATTGAATATGCACGTACTAATAAAGTTCCACTTTTAGGTATTTGTTTAGGTATGCAATTAATTACCATTGAATATGCTAGAAATGTTTGTGGTATTAAAGATGCTAACTCATTAGAATTTGATGAATTATGTAAGAATCCAGTGATCAATTTAATGTCTGACCAATCTTTAGAAGATATGGGAGGTACACAAAGATTAGGTGATTATGAATGTCAATTAAATCCAGGGACACATGCTTATCGTCTTTATGGAAAAGAAATGATTAAAGAAAGACATCGTCATAGATATGAATTTAATAATAACTATAAAGATGTTTTAGTTGAAAATGGATTAAAAGTTGCAGGATTTAACCCAGAAAGAAACCTTGTAGAAATTGTTGAGTTAGAAGATCATCCTTACTATGTAGGATGTCAATTCCATCCAGAATTTACTTCAAGACCAAACCGTGCACAACCTTTATTCCAAGGTTTGATTTCTGCAGCACATGATCGTAAATATAATAAATAATAGAAGTAGCAGTTAAGGAATTTCAATAGAAATTCCTTTTTTCTTTTTACTTGTTGAAAGCACTTGTATCATATATAATATATGTTATTTAAGGGGAAATAGTATGGCAAAGTATAATAAAAATAATATTTTAATTGGAAGTTTGTTAGATATTGTAAATAAAGCATCACATGAAACAACAGATGTTTTAATAGCAAAAATATTTTTAGAAAATAGATATAATCTTAATGAATTGTCTTTAGATGATCTTAGTAATCAATATTATATTTCACAGGCTTCAATTAGCAGATTTATAAAGAAACTAGGTTATAAAAATTATAATACTTTTAAATATGATGTAGCGAGTTCAAATGAAAAAATGGAAAGTGTACATGCTATTCAAGATAGGGATCGAATCAATGATGCAATAGCTATAAAAGAAGAAGTTATTTATAGAATCAATGAAGCTTATCAAAAAATGAATGATTTAAATGTGAATGATGTTTTACATATTGTAGATTTGCTTAATAAATATCAAAATATTATTTTTTTCGGTTCTGAATTATCCATGGCAATGTGTAAAATTTTACAATTAGGATTAGTTACATTAGGTAAAAATGTATATACAATATATGATAAAAATTATCAAAATGAAATGATTAATGAAATGAGTGAAAATGATTTACTTATATGTATTTCGATTGAAGATAGATGGTTTCATTTACAAGAGTCAATAAATAATTTAAAGGAATCAACAAGTTACAAAATGATGTGGACATTAAATTCTTCTAAAGATCATTTAGAAGGTTTTGATGATATTTTTGTTTTTGGAAAACAAGTTTTTGATAATTATGGATATCATGAATTAATGGTATTAATTATGATTGTTTATCGAGTATTAATGAATCATTCAAATAATGAATGATTCATTATTTTTTTGATTTTTTAATTCATTTATAAATTCATCAAAAAGATTTTTCTATGCTAGAATTGAAAGCGGATACAAAAGGAGGAAGGGAATATGAAAAGAAAATTATCCGCATTGTTGATTGTTTTAACATTGTTGTTTTCTAATGCAGGTTTAGTAAATCCGGTATTTGCTGATGATATTGTTGAAGTTACACAAGATCTTAATTCTAAAATCAGTCAGTTACCTGAAACAATGCTTGCTAGTGAAAATGTTGCTAAAACATTTCAACAACTTTTAGACATTCAAGAAAAATATAACAAATTAAGTGATGAAGAAAAAGAGAGTGTCACAAATTATAGTAAAGTAGAAAAGCTATTAAATCCTAATGATGATTCTTTAAATACAGAATTTGTAAGTCAAAAAACAAGTTCTTTAAAAGGAAAAACAATAGGTTATTTAGGTTCTTCTATTACTGTTGGTTTTAGAAGTGAAAATGTCGCTTTCCCTGATTATATTGGTAAAATAACAGGAAGTACAACAGTCAAACAAGCCATTACTGGTGGACCACTTGCTAAAAAAGAAGGGGTAAGAGATGAAGTAAGTTATATTACTCAATTGGAAGATAACTTATCTAAAAATGAAAACTTAGATGCTTTAGTTGTTCAATTATCTACAAATGATACAACTCTTGGTATTGAAATGGGTGAAGTTTCATCATCTCAAAATAAAGATGATTATGATTATTCTACTGTTATAGGAGCAATGGAATATATTATTGCTTATGCTAAAGAAAAATGGAATTGTCCAGTTATCTTTTATATTAATCCTTATTTAAGTGATGAAGTTATTGAAAAATTTGCTAAAGAAAATAATGCAAATATAGATGAAATCAAAGAAGCATATCAAAATACTTATGAAAAAATGATTGATGCATTATATAAAGTTCAAAATAAATGGAATATTGGTGTTATTGATATGTGGAATAATGATGCTTTTAAAAATATTGATATTGATTTGAGAAGCAATTATTATATGGCAGATATCATTCATCCAACAAAAGCAGGATATTTATTCTGGTATACACCATATATTCAAGCTCAATTAGAAAAAGAGTTAGAAAATAAATCTACTGATGAAAAAGAACATACTGTTACTTTAACACAAGCAAGTCATAATAGATATGACTATAATGCTTTGGAAGATGGTTATACAACAGATTATTCAAGTATTATGTCACCACAATATTATGTATATGCTGGTAATGTTAATAAAGAAGAAGCTGAAACTTTATTAGATCAAATGAAGATAGCTGATAATTTACATGAATGGGCTGCAACAATTCATGTAATAACACCTTTGAATAATGATCAATATACTCAAAAAGATGCTGATTCTTTTATTGATTTGTTAGGTACAGGATCTTCAAATGTTAAAGTAATAGGTATTGATGATGGAGCTACTTTTGTGAATAATTATATTTCACAAGAATGTTATGCTGTTGCTGATATCATGACATATGGTGGAACAATGGATGAAGGTCATGATTATAATGTGCCAGTTCCAGCATATTTAAGTCAGCCTTGTCAAGAAGCTGTTAATTATTATGTAAAAGCTAATCAAGCTGAAAAGGGAAAAGATAATGTTTATCTTAATAAAGAAAATGAATTACAAAGAGTAGTTGTTGGTTATAATGAAAGTTTAGCTGAAGCTTTTGAAAATGCATGGGAAGAAGTTTTCTCTAAAAATTATAGACAACATAATGAAAAAACTGAATTTTATATGGCAAGCGCTAAACAATACACAGATCCATATTTATTAATTAATATTCCAAATTTTAAAGAATTAAAAATTAATTATAATCCACATTATAATGAAAGTTTAAATGGTGAAGGTCAATATACTTGGTTTGAGTATATTCCACAAAGTACTTTAAAAATGGAAAATGGAAGTGTTCCATTAGTTGTATCACTTCATGGTAATGGAAATGATGCAAGATTACAAGGTGAAACAACTGGTTGGCCAGAATTAGCGGCTAAAGAAAACTTTATGGTTGTAGCGCCTGAATGGCAAGGTGTTGTTCTTGATTCTTCTACTCATGAACCAGGTCCTAACTTTTTTAATTGTGATGGTTTAGAAGGAGATAAATTAATTGAATGGATAGAAATGTTAGAACAAAAGTATCCACAAATTGATGCTTCTAGAATTTATGTAACAGGATTATCTGCAGGAGGTAGTGCTTCTACATTATATGGTGCAAAATATAGTAAAGTATTTGCTGGTGTAGGTGCTGTTTCTGCACCAGGTGTTGATAAAGATGAATTAACAGAACTTGTTAAAACTTATAATGGTGGAGAAGTTCCATATCTTTATTTATGCGGAGATCATGATTTCTTTGGAATGATTCCTGTTGATTTATCAAGCAAGAATGCTTTTGAAGTAGCACCTGGAGTTTATCTTCCTAGTGTAGATAGCAATGTTGATATGTTCCCATTTATTCAAGCATATCAAAAAATCAATCATCTCACTGTTTCAGAAAAATATGATATGTCTTTAAATGAATATTATGGTATTCGTTTAGATAATGAACAATGGATCAAATTGGGTGTAAAAGATACATTAGAAGGTACTTTATCAAATGAAAATGGTGTTATAATGAAATTTGCTGCTATTAAAGATCAAGCACATTGGAACTATAAACCTGAAGCACAATATATGTGGAATTTCTTTAAAAATTATCAAAGAGATACACAAACAGGTGAATTGATTCGTGTTGATAAAAATAATAATGATAAAAATGATGATAAAACAAATACATCAACTAAAAAACCTGAAAATGTAAAAACTGGGGATGAAAATAATATTTTATTATTTGGATGTCTTGCATTAATTACAGGTGGAGTTATTGTTTATATTAAGAAAAAAGAAATGAATTAAAAAGAAAAAAGATTGTTAAAGAAAAATAGTTCTTAACAATCTTTTTAATTATGTAAAAAAGGAGATTGTCGAGGCAATCTCCAAATTTTTATTTCTTAGGTAATTTAAATGAGCTCTTTAATGAAACGATTCTATTAAATACAAAATGATCATCTGTAGAATCTTTTGTATCAATACAGAAATATCCATTTCTTACAAATTGGAATGAATCACCAGGTTTATATTTTTCAATAGCTGGTTCAACATAACAATCTTCAATAACAGTTAATGAATTAGGATTTAAGTTTAAAGATCCATCTTCATTATAAACACCTTTTTCTTCATCAACTAAGTTTTCATATAAACGAGCTGTTACTTTTTTACAATGATGAACAGGAACCCAATGAATTGTTCCTTTTACTTTTCTACCTGTAAATCCTGTACCATTTTTAGTAATAGGATCATAAGTACAATGAACAACTGTTACTTTTCCATTTTCATCTTTTTCAAAATCAACACATTTAACGAAATAAGCATTCATTAAACGAACTTCATTTCCTGGGAACAATCTAAAATATTTTTTAGGTGGTTCTTCCATAAAGTCATCACGATCAATCCATAATTCTCTTTCAAATGGAACTTTTTCATAACCTAAATCAGGATTTTCCATGTTGACCATCGCATCTAAATATTCTACTTGTCCTTCAGGATAGTTATCGATAACTAATTTAATAGGATCTAAAACAGCCATCACACGAGGTGCTTTAGGTTTTAAATCATTACGAATACAATACTCTAACATTGCATAATCATTTGATGAGTTACTTTTTGTAACACCAACTAATTCCATAAAAGATTTAATGGATTCTGGTGTAAATCCTCTACGTCTTAATGCTGCAATTGTTACTAAGCGAGGATCATCCCAACCATCAACGATTCCTTCATCTACTAAGCGTTTAATATAACGTTTTCCTGTAATAACATTTGTTAAATAAAGTTTTGCGAATTCAATTTGTTTTGGTGGATGTTCATAACCAATTTCTTGAACGACCCAATCATATAAAGGACGATGATCTTCAAATTCAAGAGTACAAATTGAATGAGTAATTCCTTCAATGGCATCTTCAATTGGATGAGCAAAGTCATACATTGGATAAATACACCATTTATCTCCTGTATTATGGTGTGTCATTCTGGCAACACGATAAATAATAGGATCACGCATATTGATATTGGATGAAGCCATATCGATTTTAGCTCTTAATACTTTTGATCCATCTTCAAATTCACCATTTTTCATTCTTTCAAATAAATCTAAGTTTTCTTCAATAGAACGATTACGGTATGGAGAATCTTTACCGGGTTCTGTTAAAGTACCACGGTATTCTCTAATTTGTTCAGGACTTAAATCACAAACATAAGCTTTTCCTTTTTTGATTAAAAGAACAGCAGCTTCATACATTTGATCAAAATAGTTTGAAGCAAATTTGATATCACCATCATATTTAGCACCTAACCATTCTACATCTGAAACAATACTTTCGACGAATTCTGTTTTTTCTTTCATTGGATTTGTATCATCGAAACGTAAATTAAATGTTCCGTTATATTTTTTAGCTAATCCATAATTTAATAAGATTGATTTAGCATGACCAATGTGTAAATAACCATTTGGTTCAGGAGGAAAACGTGTCGCAATTTTTGTATATTTTCCTTCCGCTAAATCTTGATCTATAATTTTTTCAATAAAATTTTTACTTACTACTTCTTCTTTATCCATAGGAAGTCCTCCCATAATTTTTATATGTTTTAGTTTACCATATTTTCCTTGATTATAAAACATCCAATACTTCATAAATTAGAAAATATGTGCTAGAATGTTTGCGGAAGGTGATAACATGTTTAGAATAGGACAATCGATTGATATTCATCAATTAGTAGAAGGAAGAGATTTATATATTGGTGGTGTAAAAATTGACCATGATAAAGGTTTATTAGGACATAGCGATGCAGATGTTTTATTACATGCCATTATTGAAAGTATTATTGGGGCATTAGGTCTTGGTGATATTGGAAAACATTTTCCAGATACGGATCCTCAATATAAAGGAATTTCTTCAATGGTTTTATTGGAACATTGTTATCAACTGATGGATAAAGAAGGTTATGAAATCAATAACCTTGATAGTATTATTATGTGTGAAGCACCTAAGATGGCTCCACATATTCAAAAAATGAGAGAAAATGTCGCAAGTAAATTACATTGTGACATTAGCCAAATTAACATTAAAGCAACACGTGGAGAAAAACTTGGTTTTGTCGGCAGACAAGAAGGAATGGTAGCTCAAGCGGTTGTATTATTAAGGAAAAAAGGAGTATAGAAATGGCAAAAGTAAGAACAAGATTTGCACCTAGTCCAACTGGATATATGCATATCGGTAACTTAAGAACAGCATTATATGAATATTTAATTGCTAAACATGATCATGGAGATTTTATTTTAAGAATTGAAGATACTGATCAAGAAAGAGAAGTTGAAGGTGCTGTTGATATGATCTATAAAGTTATGGATCAAACAGGATTAGGTTATGACGAAGGACCTAATAAACCAGGAGAAGTTGGACCTTATGTTCAATCTGAAAGATTAGCTATTTATAAAGAATATGCTGATAAATTAGTTGAATTAGGGGGAGCTCATTATTGTTTCTGTGATGAAGAAACAATCAATAAGGCAAAAGAAGAATCTGATAATGAAGAATTAGGGTATATTGATCCTTGTAAACATCTTTCTTTAGAAGAAGCAAAACAAAGAATCGCTAATGGTGAAAAATATGTTGTAAGACAAACAATTCCAAGTACTGGAATTACTTCTTTTGAAGATGAAGTTTATGGGCATATTGAAGTAGAAAATGCAGGACTTGCTGAAGGGGTTTTATTAAAAAGTGATGGTTATCCTACATATAACTTTGCGAATATCGTAGATGATCATTTAATGAACATCACTCATGTTGTAAGAGGAAATGAATATTTATCTTCAACACCTAAATATAATTTAATTTATCAAGCATTTGGATGGGATGTACCATCATATATTCATTGTCCACCTGTTATGAAAGATGAAAAACATAAATTATCTAAACGTAATGGAGATGCTTCTTATCAAGATTTAATTAATAAAGGTTTCTTAAATGAAGCAATCTTAAATTATATTGCTTTACTTGGGTGGTCACCTGAAGGTGAACAAGAAATCTTCTCATTAGATGAATTAATTGAAGCATTTGATGTTAAACGTATTTCTAAATCTGGGGCTATTTTTGATATGAATAAATTAAAATGGATTAATAGCCAATATATTAAGAAATTAGATACAAAACAATTAACAGAATTATGTTTACCATTTTTACAAGAAGCTTATGATTTAAGCGATAAAAGTGAAGCATGGATTGAAAAATTAGTAGAAGTGCATAGAGATCATATTTCTTGTGGTGAAGAAATCGTTGAACAAGTTAAATTATTCTTTGAAGATGAAATTCATTTAGAAGAAGAAGCTATTGAATTTATGAAAGATGAAGCTATTCCAAATACTTTAGCTGTATTTAAATCTAAAGTCGCAGAATTAGCTGAAGAAGATTTTAAACAAGATCAAATTTTTGCTTGTATTAAAGCAACTCAAAAAGAAGCAAAAGCAAGAGGAAAAATGTTATACATGCCTTTACGTATTGCAACAACTGGTATTATGCATGGTCCTGATTTAGCGGCTTCTATGGAATTATTAGGTAAAGAAAAAGTATTAAAAAGATTAGGATAGGAAATTACTCTTATCCTTTTTTTATGTTTTTTTTACATAGAGTTTGATTTATGTTGCTTTTTTTGAAATGAAGGCATAATATATTGTCAAAAGTACGGTATTTTTCACAAAAAAGACATAATGAGATGGTATAATAGGTTAGAAAGAGGTGATAACAATGAAGAAGAAAATAATTGGTATTGTTTTAACATTCTTTGTTGTTGTAAGTACTCTTCTAACGATTTTTGCTTTTAGAATAACACCCGTTACTTTAAAAAGAGATACTTTTGTTTATGAATATGGAACACCAATTTCTAATAATCCGGTAGATTATGTCAATGCTAATGCAAATGTTATTAATGAGGTACAATTAAATTTTTCTAATTTAAAAAATGAGATAGGTGTTTATAAAGTATCGGCTTCTTATGCGGGAGTAGAATTTCCATTTTACATTAAAATTCAAGATACAACAAAACCAGTTGTAACTTTAAATCAAGTTGTTTTTAATGTGAATTTAAATGAAGAAATTAGTGCTTTGAATTTGATAGATAAAGTAGAAGATCAATCAGAAGTTATTGCTTATTTTTTAGAGGATGATGGAACAAAAAATACAACTCTTAAATTCACAAAAAAAGGTTCTTATATAGTTAATATTATTGTAGAAGATGTGGTGGGAAATCAAGCGGCTAAATTAAGAGCTAAGATTGTTGTGGGAAGCTTAGGAAATCATCCAACGCTTGAAGGTATTGATGATGTTGAAATTGTTCAAGGAACACATTTTGATATTATGGAAGGTGTTAAAGCTAGTGATGGTAATGGAAATGATATTACACATCAAATTAAGATTTTGAAAAATACAGTCAATACTGAAGAAGTAGGAAGCTATGAAGTTATTTACTCAATTACAAATAGTCAGGGTAATAATATTCAAAGAACAAGAAAAGTAGAAGTGATTAAAAATGAAAGTGAGAAGAAAAAATGAGTGTAACTTTAGCGATGATTGTGATATCCGTAGCCATTTATGTCATTATTAATTTTATAGATCATTCAGATGAAAAATCAGCGTTGGCTATTAAATATGGAGCTTTTTATCCTCCTAAAATAGAATATAAACAAGAGTATTGGCGCTTTTTAACAGCTAATTTTGTTCATGTTGATTTAGTTCATATTTTTATGAATTGTTATGCACTTTATTATTTGGGTGGAACTTTCTTTGAACCTTTTTTGGGAAGTTTAGAATATTTGTATTTAGTATTAATTTCTGGAATTTTTTCTTATCTTATTACTTATATGGCATCTAAAAAAGAGGGACGTTATCAAAATACGATTACTTTAGGTGCAAGTGGTATTTTTTATGGGTTTTTAGGAGCTATTGTGACTTTAGGTGTTGTTTTTCAAGGACCATTTTTAATGGTTTTAAAACAATTTATTCCTGTCATTGCTATTAATGTTGTTTTTACGTTGGCAGATAAAAATATTTCTAAAACAGGGCATTTAGGTGGCTTTGTTGGTGGTGTTATTGCTATGCTAGTGCTTATTGGAAGTGGCTTATGCGTTTATTAATTGATGGAGATGCTTGTCCTGATCGTCAAAAAGTTATTGAACTTGCTTTGCATTATGGAGTAGAAGTTTTATTGTTTATTGATTTTGCACATGTTATTGAAGATGAAAGAATTCAAATAATTATGTGTGAAGTAGGAAAAGATAGTGTTGATCAAATGATTCTTTCTTATTTACAAGAAGGTGATCTATTGATTAGTCAAGATTATGGACTTGCAAGTTTAGCTTTGCTTAAAAATGTAACGATACTTCATGTATCGGGGAAAAGAATTACAGAAGATAATATTAATAATTTGTTGACTTCTCGTTATTTAGGGCATCTTTCTAGAAAACAACATAAGCATGTAAAAGGACCTAAAAAAAGGAATTATAAGACATCACAATTCTTTTTAAGAGAATTAGAAAAGATATTTATTGAAAATAAAATAAACGAAGAAAAAGCAATACTAGAATAAACATCTAGCATTGCTTTGTTTTTATTTTCCAGAATCTCCATAGTTTTTAAGCACACGAGCACTTGGATCATCAACATCACAGTTTTCCCATTCTTTATTTGGCATCCAGAAATCTTTGATCCATTTTCCTTGTTGTGGGAAGAATGATTCAAAAATATCTCTATACATTAATGATTCTTTGGTGAAAGGTGTACAATATGAATATTTATCTTTAGTATTTAAAACATCTTCATCACTATATTTATCTTCAGCTAATTCTTTTAAATAATCTACCATTGAATGACCAACAGCATCAGAAAAAGCTGCTTTTTCTCTAAATAAAATATCGTGTGGTAAATAATCAGTTCCTTCAAAAGCATGTCTTAACAAATATTTTCCTTTATTATAAACATTCATTTTTTTAGCAGGATCAATAGACATAGAATAATCAACAAAATCAAGATCAGCAAAAGGAACACGTCCTTCAAGAGCATGTGCAGAAATACAACGATCGGCTCTTAAGACATCGTACATATAAAGTTCTTTGATTCTTTTACTTGCTTCTTCTTGGAAAGCTTTAGCGTTAGGTGCAAAATCAGTATATTTATAACCAAATAATTCATCTGAAACTTCACCAGTCATAATAACTTTAATATCGGTATTTTGGTGAATATATTTACATAAAATATACATGGCCATACTCGCACGAATTGTTGTAATATCGAAAGTTTCAAGATGATAGATGACTTCTTTTAGATGTTGATAGAGATCTTCTTTATTCATAATAACTTCTGTATGTTCTGTTCCTAAATAATCAGCAACTTGTTTAGCATATTTTAAATCAATAGGATCACTTTCCATACCGATAGCGAAAGTACGAATAGGTTTATCTGATAATTTTTGACCAATGGCACATACTAAAGAAGAATCTAATCCACCGCTTAATAAATATCCAATTGGAGCATCAGACATAAATCTTTTTTCTACGGCTTTTTCAAGTTTCGTTTTTAATTTTCCAGCAATTGTTTCTAAATCATCATCAACGATTGTTTTAGGATCACTTAAATCATTATAACAAACAAATTGACCATCTAAATAATAATGTCCTGGTGGAAAAGGCATAATATCATCACATAAATCAAATAAAGCTTTGGCTTCGGAAGCAAAACATATTTGATGTTCTTTTTTACTATAACCATAAAACATAGGTCTAATTCCCATTGGGTCTCTTGCTGCCATTAACTGTTTCGTTTTGTTATCGTATAAAACAAGAGCAAATTCAGCATCTAAATATTTACATAAAATTTCAAGTCCATATTGTTCATATAATGGAATCAAAACTTCACAATCACTACCAGATTTAAAAGTATAGCTACTTTCTAATTTTGTTTTTAATGCTGGATAGTTATATATTTCACCATTACATACAAGTGTATAATCTTTATAAACAAAAGGTTGATTTCCATTTGTTGATAAATCCATAATTGATAGACGGTTAAATCCCCATGTTATTCCATGATCAATTGAGACATGTTGATAATCAGGTCCACGATACGCTGCTTTATCTAAAGCTTTTTGGAAAACCTGTAATTCAAATTCTTCACTTCCAACGACTAAAAAACCACACATTTTAATATCCCCCTTATAATTAAAAAACGCACATAGTGTGCGAGTATCGTGTAACATATAAATCCAAAGATATACATGGTACGGAAAATACTTCAAAGAGTACTCGATACCCGCTAGTTGTAACATAACTAGAGACGTTCTAGCCTACTTGCATTGCTTTCGGTAGACAGCTCGAAGGTGTTCTTCATATTTTCGTTCACTGCTAGTCTTTCACCTTCTACTAGCTCGCTGTTGCTTCGTAAAAATACTACTCTCCTTGTCTTTGCTTTTAACTTGTTTACAGTATAGTATAGGATTTATAAAAAATCAATAAGAAATAATTAATATGATAAAAAATATTTAATTTTATACAATTATAAAATGTGAATAACTTTTGAGACAAATTTGAGACAAAAAACATAAAAAAATCATGTATAATGTTAATGTCTAGAAAAATATAAATATAGGAGTTTAAAAATGCCAAAAGATATACACATGTTAGTAAGTATGATTAATATGAAATTAAGAGATGATGATATGCAATTATCACATGTTCTTTCTATTTATGATTTGAATGAAACTGAGTTTATGAAAAGATTAGATGAAAACGAATATTTTTATGATGAAAGTACAAATCAAATTAAAACAAAATAATTGTTTTATCGAAGAATAGTGATATAATTATGAATACTTAAACGGAGGGAATTTAAATGTTAAAATTAGAAGATTTTAAAGCAGCTAAAAAAAGAGTTGATGAAGTTATCTTACCAACTCATTTAATACATAGTGATGCCTTTTCTGAAGAATGTGGAAATGATGTCTACATCAAACCTGAAAACTTACAAAAAACAGGAGCTTTCAAAATTAGAGGGGCCTACAATAAAATTATGAAATTAGATGATGAAGCAAAGAAAAAAGGGTTAATTGCTTCTTCAGCTGGAAATCATGCACAAGGTGTTGCTTATGCAGCAAAAAAATTAGGGGTCAAAGCAACAATTTGTATGCCAGCACATACACCATTAATTAAAGTTGATGCTACAAAAGCACATGGAGCGGATGTTGTATTATATGGTGAAGCTTATGATGAAGCTTATGAAAAAGCTGTAGAATTACAAAAAAGTGAAGGATACACTTTTGTTCATCCTTTTGATGATGAAGATGTTATGGAAGGGCAAGGAACAATTGCTTTAGAAATTATGGAAGAACTTCCAGATGTTGATTATATTTTAGTACCAATTGGTGGTGGTGGATTAATTTCAGGTATTGCTTGTGCAGCAAAGCAAATCAATCCATCTGTTAAAATCGTTGGTGTTGAACCAGAAGGTGCAGCGAGTGCCCTTGCCGCAGTTGAAGATGATCAACTTGTTAAATTAAGTGAAGTAAGTACAATCGCTGATGGTACAGCAGTTAAACAAATTGGAGAAACTCCATTTGAATATATTAAAAAATATGTTGATGAAATCGTAACTGTAAGTGATTATGAATTGATGGAAGCCTTCTTATTACTTGTTGAAAAACATAAATTAATTGCTGAAGGATCAGGTATTTTATCATTAGCGGCTTTAAAGAAATTACATTGTAAACGTAAAAAAGTTGTTTCACTTATTTCAGGTGGAAATATGGATGTTATGACAATTTCTTCGATGATCAATAAGGGACTTATTTCAAGAGGAAGAATTTTAACATTTTCAGTACAATTACCAGATATTCCAGGACAATTAGAAGTTGTTTCTCATTTACTTAATGAATGTAATGCAAATGTTATTGGAGTTGAACATAACCAATTTAAAAACTTTGCTCGTTTTTCTGAAGTAGAGTTAAGAGTGACTTGTGAAACAAATGGTGAAGCTCATATTCAAGCGATTGCTGATAAATTTAAAGAAAATGGTTATATTATTCAAAAAATTAACTAATCTTATAAACCGCTTAGGCGGTTTTTTATTTTCAATGAGGTGAAGATTATGATTTATAAATATTTTAAAGAGTGTAAAAAATTAATTGTATTGATTACTTTATTAGGCATGCTTATTGGTATGCTTTTTTTTATAACTAAAGATACACCACCAACACTGGTACTAAAAAAGAAAAAAATCAATATTGAATATGGACAAACTTATTATGCTAATTTTAAAGGTTTAGTGGATACAACAGGAATGAGTAAAAAGGAGATTTGTTATTTAAAAAAGAATGTAAGTATAACGGATAATCTTCAAAATGAAGATCAAAAAAGTTATCCAGCAGTAGGAAAATATAAGATTTTTATAAAATATAATAATAAGCTTTCAACGATTCAAATTATTTGTAAAGATACATTAGCACCTGTACTAGCATTTCCTAAAAATGTAGATGTTATAAAAGAAAGTGATTTAGAAAGTATTGATTTTAAATCATTGATCATAGCTACCGATTTATCACCATTAAAAGAAATTCAAATAGATACAAGTCAAATCGATATTCATAGAATAGGTGAATATCAAGTAAAAGTATTTGTAGAAGATATTTATAAAAATAGAAGAGAAAAAGAATTTAAGGTCAATGTTACAGAAAATAAACAAGAAACAACTAATTCTCAAAATAATCAAGAAAATAATGTGAATAAGATTGAAAGTGAAAATAATAAACCGAATGAGGACATTACAATCTCTCAATCAAATGAAAAAAATAATGTAAAGGATCATTTAGATAATGGTCATCAACAAACAAAGCCCCCACAAATGGTTTATTGGTATGAATGTTACCTTTGTGGATTATATGTTGATTCAAATGTTTCTTTAGAAGATGCTAAAAAGAAGTTTGATCAAACAAAGTGTACAGATGCTATTGAATTTTCAGGAATAGAGTGGAGACATAGTAGATTTCATTATGGAATTAATCATTCTTAGAAAATTGAAGGAGGAGTAAAAGTGAATTGTGTTTATAAGTGGATTTTAGGTCCATAGGCAATCAGAGATTGTCTTTTTTTATTAGAAATTATTTATGATGGAGGAATATGAAATGAAACAGAAAAAAATATTTGATAAAGTTATGAAAATATTTGCAGTTATGGTGTTTATTTTATCTATGTGTTTTTCACAAAAATATGCAAATAATGTCGAAGCATGGGATAATAGTACACCTCATGAATTTACACGTATTAAACAAATTGATTATCCATGGTGGTGGTCTTCTAAAATAGCTAGTGCGAAAAAATGGTCCACTTATATGTGTAAATATGATAATAAATATGCTTATTGTTTAGAAGCAAGTAAAAAATCACCATCAGCTGGAAAATACCCAGCTCAAGTGATTGAAAATAATGAGGCTGTAAGAAAAATTCTTTATTATGGATTTGGAGGACCAGGCTATGATCAAGCAATTAAAGAAATGTATACAGTTGAATTAAATTCTTGTGTTCCTGATGATTTTGGAGAAAAGCATGGTAACTTTGATGATGGTGCTTATTTGTTTACCCATATTTGGCTTTCTTATGCTTATGGCGGAGATTTAATGGGGTTAAACTTAAAAGATTTCAATGCTAAATGGCCAAATGCAGATGGTAATAGTGGCTATGGAGATAATATTTTATGGGGCTATAACTGGCTTATGAATCAACCTGATATTGGTTATGCTTATTTTAGCCCAAGTCAAGATGGTGGAGTTACAGCCTCTTTTAAGGCTGAATTTGATAAGGTAAATAAACTTCAAAAAACAAATACTGTTAAATTAGAAGGAACAAGTCATTCTACCATTCAAGTTCCTTTACAAAATAATGTTACACTATATAACGTAACAAAAGGAACGATGCAAACAGGAGGGACGGCAACTGTAAATGGTGGAGAAAGTTTCTATTTAACAGCACCATGTAAAAATAGTCCAGAAAATTATAAGTCAGGAAATATTGCGGGAAAAGGTTGTGAAATGTTTACTGCATTAGCTATTAAAGATGGTGCAGAAGGAACACAAACAGAAGGTTCATGGAATTTAGATCCTGATGGAAATAAATTAAAATATGAAGTTGAATGGTTGGATTTTGGAGCGTTACGCCTTTCTAAGGTAGATAATACTTCTGAATTTCAAAAAAATTCTAAATTTAGATTAATTTCAACTTCTTATACAGGATATGATGAAACTTTTGAAGTCACAAAAGATGAAAATGGAGATTATGAATTATTTATTGATTATTTACCTGTAGGAACTTATTCACTTACTGAGATTGAATGTGAAGATCACTTTGCACCTGTTGTTGCTAAATGGCAAGTGACAATTGTAAAAGATAAGACAACAAAGAAAATTGTTGTAAATACATTAAGACCAACAGGAACATTAAAACTTCAAAAGAAACTTGAAGACGCACGTCAGGGAGCTGTTGATCTTGCAGATAAAGATATTAAAAAAACAAAATATAAAGTTGTAGCAATGAATGATATTGTTGATACAGTATCCTTGAAAAAATTATATTCTAAAGGGGAAATAATTACTTTAGGAAGTGGAAAATGTATTGTTGATACAAATGATGGTCAAATGATTACTTATTCAAATGGTGTACAAGTTTCAAAAGGAATAATGAATGAAGAAGGAATTATTTCTGTAGATGAAAATGGTCAATTAGAAATGACAGGAATTCCTCTTGGAAAATATCAAGTTGTTGAAGTTTCATGCCCTCAAGGTTATGTTTTAGATTCTACACCTTATGATTTTGAAATTACACAAAAAGATCATACAACAACAATTTATACAAACTCTCATGAACAAACAAATCAAATTACTAAGACAACATTTACTAAAACCGATGTTACTGGTGATCAAGAAGTTAGTGGTGCTAAAATGTCTATTACGGATTTAGAGGGAAAAGTTATTGATGAATGGATTTCATCTAATAAGGCCCATGAAATAGATGGATTAGAAAGTGGAAAAACTTATTATTTAAATGAGGATACAAGTCCAGCAGGATATGTAAAAGCAACGAAAATTGAATTTAAAGTCAATGAAGATGGAAAAATTCAAAAAGTAAATATGAAAGATAAAGTTGTAACAATTTCTAAAGTAACTTTAGGTGGTGAAGAAATTCAAGGAGCTTTATTACAAGTAATAGATGAGGAAGGGAATACAGTTGATCAATGGTATAGTGATGGAAATGAACATCCTGTAAGTGGGTTAGAAGAAGGAAAAACGTATACTTTACACGAAGATTTAGCACCTTTAGGATTTAATTTAGTAAATGATATATCTTTTACAGTTTCTTATGAAAAAGAAAATCAAAAAATAGAAATGATTGATACTTTTGTTAAAGTTTATAAACAAAAAGAAGATGGTGATTTGTTAAAAGGAGCACAGCTTACAGTTGTTTCTACAAAAACAAAAAATAGAATTGATCAATGGATTACAGGACAACATATTTTTGATATTAATGATGTTATGAAGAAAAAAATATTAAAAGGGGATATGTGTCAAGGTAAAAATGAAGAAGGTATTGAATACAAAGTTGTTCCCCAATTAAAATCAAATGATTATTTTTTAATGTTGAAAGATGGAGAAGATGTGACATATTATTGTATAGATATTCAAGGAGATGAGACAGCCCACTTAATACAAGGACTTAATAGTGGGGAAAAATATATTTTAAGAGAAACATTGACACCTTGTGGATATGCAACAGCTAAAGAACAAATTTTTGAAATAAGAGAAAAGAATATTGTTTTAAAAGTTGTTGATGAAGATATTAAAGTGGATATTTCTAAAAAAGACATAACAAATAAAAAAGAATTGTCTGGAGCTCATTTACAAGTGAAAAATGAAGATGGAGAAGTTCTTGATTCTTGGATTTCAACTGATCAAGAACACCGCATTTGTCATTTGGAAGTTGGTAAAAAATATATTTTAGAAGAAACAATGGCACCTTATGGTTATGAAAAGAGTGAAAAAGTCGAATTTGTGATTAAAGATACTGGAGAAATACAAAAAGTCATCATGTATGATCAACCAATTATTCAAGCAATTAAAACAGGTGATAGTTCAAAGTTGAATTATTTTATAATGCTTGGTGCTTTAAGTGGAATTTGTATTTTTTTATGTAGAAAAAGGGATGTTAAATCCCCTAAATCTAAATGATTTCATCAATAAGACCATATTCTAAAGCTTCTAATGGATCTAAGTAGTAATCACGATCACAATCATGAATGATTTTTTCTAATGATTGTTTAGAATTTTCGCTTAAAATAAGTGAAAGTTTTTTCTTTTGTTTGCATATTCTTTTGGCGTTTATTTCAATATCACTTGCTTGTCCTTCTAAAGAGGCAAGAGGTTGATGTATCATTATTTCACTATTTTTTAATGCACATCTTTTTCCTTTGGAACCTGCACTTAAAAGAATAGAAGCCATACTTGCTGCCATGCCACAACAAATTGTGCTGACATCACATGAAACAAAGTTCATTGTATCAAAAATTGCTAGTCCTGCAGAAACACTACCTCCAGGTGAATTGATATACATGTAAATATCATTTTTATTATCTTGTGCTTCTAAATAAAGTAATTGACCAATAATTGAACTTGCCATGGCATCGTCGATAGTTCCTGTAAGTAGAATAATTCTTTCTTCTAAAAGTTTGGAATAGATATCGTAGGCATATTGATGATTTTTATCTTTTTCTATAACGGTTGGTATTAGATGCATAAAATAACCTCCATATGTAATTATAGAAATTAATAATAAAAATTATTCTTTGCGCTGATGAAATAAGTAAAAATTTTTTTAAAAAAATAGTAGAAAATAGTGTAAGCGCTAACGATATGATGAAATGGGAATTATTAGAAAAATAAAGGAAAAATTAATGCATCTTATACAAGAAATCAACGTTGTAATAGTTGCTTTTGTGAAGTTTTTGACTTATAATAATGGCATAAAAGCTATTTACAAGGAGGAATATTAATAAAATGGCAGTAAAAGTAGCAATTAACGGATTTGGACGTATCGGACGTCTAGCATTCAGACAAATGTTTAATGCAGAAGGATATGAAGTTGTAGCAATCAACGATTTAACTAATCCTAAAATGTTAGCACACTTATTAAAATATGATTCAGCACAAGGTAAATATGCATTAGCTGATACAGTAGAAGCTGGTGAAGATTCAATCACAGTTGATGGAAAAGAAATCAAAATCTACGCTAAAGCTAACGCAGCTGAATTACCATGGGGAGAAATCGGTGTAGACGTAGTATTAGAATGTACTGGGTTCTATGTATCTAAAGCTAAATCTCAAGCTCATATCGATGCTGGAGCTAAAAAAGTTGTTATCTCAGCACCTGCTGGAAATGACTTACCAACAATCGTATTCGGTGTAAACGAAGGTACTTTAAAAGCTTCTGACACTATCATCTCAGCAGCTTCATGTACAACTAACTGTTTAGCACCAATGGCTAACGCTTTAAATAATTTAGCACCAATCAAATCTGGTATCATGTTAACAGTACATGCTTACACTGGAGATCAAATGGTATTAGATGGACCTCATAGAAAAGGTGACTTAAGAAGAGCTCGTGCAGCTGCAGTTAACATCGTTCCTAACTCAACAGGTGCTGCAAAAGCAATCGGATTAGTAATCCCAGAATTAAATGGTAAATTAATTGGTTCTGCACAACGTGTACCAGTTCCAACTGGATCTACAACTATCTTAACTTCAGTTGTTGAAGGTGAAGTTACAGTTGAAGAAGTAAATGCAGCTATGAAAGCAGCAACTACTCCATCATTCGGATATACTGAAGAACCATTAGTATCTTCTGATATCGTAGGAATCACTTACGGATCATTATTCGATGCAACTCAAACTATGGTTAAACCATTAGACAACGGAACTACAGAAGTTCAAACAGTTGCTTGGTATGACAACGAAAACTCATACACTTCTAACATGGTTAGAACTATTAAATATTTTGCTGAATTAGCTTAATCTAGCGAAAATATGCTAAATAAAAAAGGGTTTCAAGATAGAAGAAGCCCTTTTTTGTTCTTTAACTCGTAAATCAATTTTGATTTACGAGTTTTTTCTTTTATAGAGAATATTTTGTAAAACAATAAAAAACAATAATTCTAATGTATAATTAGATAAATACTATTCTTATTGAAATATATGATTTGTTAATAAGATAAGTGTATTGTTTAAAATGTAAAAGAAGTAAAAGATATGTAACTAAGAAAATTTAAAGAGATTGTTATTAAATTTATGTAAATAGGGTATTTTATTGAATTATTTTACAATAAGTATTGACTGTGGAGCCACTCCATAGTGTTCAATGATGTTGAAAGGAGGAAAGGTAATATGAAAACAAATGAATTAGAAAAAGAAATAGGCCTTTCAAAGTATACAATTCGATATTATGAAAAGGAGGGGCTTATTCAACCTAAAAGGGAGGAAAATGGTTATCGTGATTATGATGATGAAACAGTCCAAAAATTGAAAATTATTAAATTTTTGAGAAATCTACAAATTTCTGTTGATGATATCAAGGCGATATTAGAAGGTGAATTGGATTTTAGGCATTGTTTAAAAATCAATCAAGTGAACATGCAAAAACAAATAGAAAGTATGAATGAAATCAAAGATACAATAGATGATTACTATGATAAAGATTTACCTTTAATAGAAGAATTAAGTGAAATTAAAAATAATAATAATAAAATGGGGTTAGGCTTTCGAAAAACTACTTCAACAGTTTCATTAGGAAGAAAAATTACACCAGAACTTGCAAGAAGACAATTAATTATTACTTTTATAGGGGCTATTGTAGTTGCTGGGTCATTTGCTAGAATGCCATATGATTTAGGCAATATGAGAATTTTAGTAGGTATATTATTTTTTATAGTGACATTTATGTTAATGATAGCATTTTCTTTCAAACAAACATCTGCAATGATGTTAGATAATACGCTTAACCAATCTATAGAGTTTTTAAGTGATGGTATTTACTATTATCAATTTGATGGGCCAATGAACAATTTTAAATATTTCTTTGCAGTTGTTTTTAATAAAAAACATCAATTTATGCATAAATGTTTATATGAAGATATTGAAAAACTTGAAGTTGTAGCTAAGAAAAATTATATGAGTACAGGAAGTCCATTAGCTTATGAAGCTTATGTTTCTGATTTTAATTTCACATTTAAAAATGGACAAACATTTTATTTTTATTGGCCAATGATTTTAAATGATGATGCAAGATATATTGCGATAATTGTAGAAAAGAAAGTAAAACATATTGAAGATCCCTATAATATTCTTTATGCAATGAAACAAGGTATAAATCTTAATGATTATTTAATAGGAAGATTATAATAAAAGTATGCTATAAAAGAGTCGAATTTTAAATTGACTCTTTTGCATTTTTATTAAAAAAACAAATAAAGGGTATAAAAAATTTGCTATTTTTGATACTCAAAATAGTTTGTAAACACCAAATTATAAAAAAGCATCAAAAAAGATCAATGGGAAAAACGTTGATATAAAGGCAGAAAAAGAGTGAAAAAGAGAAAAAAATAAAAAAAGGACAAGAAAAAGCTTTACAAAAGGGAGAGAGGATGGTAATATAAATGGGCACTCGAC